>NZ_JBFXHE010000010.1:0-31557 GCF_050177295.1 Desulfobacter sp. | reverse complement strand
GCAAATTCCACCCACATATCCGTATGCGTATTCATTGATCTTCCGCAGCCAGGGATTTGACGCGGTCAATGGGCGTGATGACGTCGGTGAGACGAACCCCGAATTTCTCATTGACCACCACAACTTCTCCCCGGGCAATGAGCTTACGATTGATATATACCTCCAAGGGTTCGCCGGCAAGCTTGTTCAATTCAATAATGGAACCCTGGGCCAGCTGCAGAAGATCATTAACCAGCATCTTGGTTTTGCCCAGTTCCACGGAAAGTTCCAAAGGGATGTCCAGAATAAAATCAAGTTCCCTTGCGCTATGCTCCTCACCATGTCCGGATTCTTCTTCCAGATCTTCATCATTTATGGTGCTGTTTTCATCAACCATGATTATCCCTCACAATCGGTTACAATTTTATCTTTAATCTTAAATGCCTGGAATCCCCGCTGGACGCCGATAAAACCCGTCAGCTTGACCAGGCCGCCCACAAAACAGGACAAGGGATCAGAGGCATCGTTATCCAATTGAATGACATCACCGGGCTGCATATACAAAAGCCGTTCACCGGTGATCTCGGTTTTACCCAGAAGAATTCTTAAATCCACTTCGGAGTTGAGAATGACCTCTTCAATCATCCGCCGCCAGTTATAATCAATCTCTTCAATTTCCGTCTGAACACCGGATGACAGTTTATTTCTCATGGGTTCGATCATGGAATAGGGATAGCAGACCACAAGATTACCTGCGGCCTGCTCCAGTTCAATCTCAAACCGGGTAACAATGACAAGGTCGGTGGGCAGTACAATGGCCGTGAACTGCGGGTTCATTTCCGAACGGATCAGTGATGCCTTTACCGCCTCTATGGGTGCCCAGGATGCCTCGATATTTTTGAGTACGGCCACCACTGCCTTTTTAATCATCACCTCTTCAATGCGGGTAAATTCACGGCCCTCCACCCTTGCTTTTCCCAAGGCTTCTCCGCCAAAAAAAGTATCAATGAGATTATAAACCAGCTGGCTTTCAAACACCACCAGACCATGCCCCCTTAACGGCTCCATCCTGAATACGTGAAGACTTGTGGGCACAGGAAGACTGCGGACAAATTCGGAAAATTTCAGGGTGTCAAAGGGGTTGGCAGACACATCCACATTGGTCTGAAGAAGTGAAGACAATGTGGCGCGAACTTCCCTGGACAGACGTTCGTTAATAACATCAAAGGTGGGCATTCTTGCCCTGACCACCTTATCCTGGCTGGTGAAATCATAGGCAACGATCCCGTCAACCGGCCCCTCAGCAATTTCCGAAATATCGGCCTCGGTTTCTACTTCTCCGGAATCCAGTCCGTCTAATAGACTGTCGACCTCATCCTGGGATAGAATTTCACTCATGGCACCATCACTGCATTATAAAATTGGTAAAATAGATATGCCTTATGGCAACTTTTGGAAAAACCTGATTAATCCGGTTGAGAAGGGCAAACTTCAATTTAAGTTTGCCCTGGGGGCTTCGCAGCTCCATCCACCTCATCTGCCGCATCTGGCTTTCAATTATTTTTCTTATCCTGGGCTCCATAGTATACACCTGCCGTCGAAACCCGGGTTCCATCATTTCAAGGGCTATTCCAAGGGATATATAATGCATGTTTGAATCTTGTTTTAAAAAAATCTGTTCAAAGGGCTCAAGTTGCACAATATCCTCAAATATCGCTTTGCTCTGGTCCTTCAGGGCCGCCTGAATGCTTTCCTCGGTCACGACATCTTTTGCAACCGGCTGTTCAGGGAGCTCTTCTTCCTTACCGCCAAACAGAAAAAAGAACACACCAGCACCCATCCCGCCCAATAACAGGAGAAGCAACAGGAGAATAATGATCAGCTTCTTCTTCCCTGACAGCACTCTGCCGATAAATCCCTTTTTCACAGATTTTTCATCTGAAACCCCGCCACCATCGTTTATGGATTCGGTCAGTTCATCGCTTTCAATTTCTTCCAGCAGGTCTTCAGCCACAACACCTCCCCAAATAGTCTGGTCATTCGCCCAGCCGGCCCTTGCAGGCTGTATTGCGAATACCCTTGATAAATCAGGTTACAAGAATTGACAGCAAGCCTTATGCCATCACGCATTGATTTTCATCTCGACACTAGGTAGAATACAACGTTTGTGGGAAGGATTATAGAAACGAGGAGGGATTTTGCAAAATTATTTATTACCGAAACACCAAATAAAAAAAAAAGGATATCGCCTGCACGCAATATCCTGGTTAAAAAACGTCACTTTTGCCCTGGACCTGTCAATGTTTTGACAGGTCCAGGGCAAAAGGTACCATTATCTATGCAACAAAGTGCAGCGACCCGGTGTCATTTATAGAAGTAAACTGAACCGTTAAATTATCTACCGCGGCTTCCTGGGCATCGTGACCGGACCCTCTCTTTGCTTTCTGTTTTCTGGCTGACTGATCCTGGGCCCGGGCATCGGCCATGGACTGCTGGAAATCGCTGCTCATATCCACTTCAAAGCTCTCAAGACTGATACCCGAAGCGGAGAGCATGGCTTTGATTTCATTGACATTGGCGGTCAGAATGTCTTTTGCTGACTGGTGTTCAGTGATCACACTGACCTTCATGGAACTCCCATTATGCTCAATGCTCATGTACACCCGGCCTAACTCAGGAGGTTTCAGTTGCATCCGGATGGTGTCATCCCCGGTGTTGATTGACCGGACAATGCTTTTTCCCACCTGCCGGGTAACAAAGTCAGGCAGCGTGGAAAAGGTCTGCTGGGTTCGTTGTGTACCCGAAGTTCCCACACTATCCGTTGTGGCTGATTTTTCCACGCCCAAAACAAGGGTCTGGGTTTCTGAACTTTTGGCCGAAGTGTCCCCTGACTGGGAATTGGTGGAAGCAACTTCTTCCAAAGCAGCGGCTTCGGCCTGGGCTGCCTTGATGGACCTCTGTGATGCCGATTCATTGGTTGTTCCTGCTGTGTCTGAAAAACTTTTGGCTATTTTAAATGCATTATCAGTGGATACTGTATTGTCAACCCCTGGGTCATCGGCAGCAGGTTTTGTACTCACTTCACCCCGTCTGATCTGATTCATGAACTGAACCTGGAACCGGTCCTCAATTTCCTTGACCATGGCGTTCGAACTTGCGCCAAGCGTTATGGCGGCATCGACAGTTTCCTCACTGTCTTCCTGAATGTTCAGTCCGGACAAAAGCTGGTTAAGCAATCCATGCCGGCCGGACTGGGTTGCAAGGGCATCAAAGGAATCCGTTGTAAACATATCTGATAAGGAGTGTTCAGTCTGGTCTGCCGGATTATCTTCTATCAGATTAAGCGTCTGGTTAAGCTTCTGGGCAAAGGCATCAATTAACGTGGCCAGGGTCAAAGGCTCGTCAGATTCTTCAATAAAAGAATCCAGATCAAGCTGTTTCAAAAGGGTAGTATAAGCGTCGTCCTCACCATCTGTCTGATAGGTCCGACCCGATCCTCCGGCTGTATCCAAAAGCTGCTCAAGCTGTTCGATAAACGCATCAAAATCAACCCCCCGGGTTCCTTCGGAAGCTTCATCCATAATTGAGGCAATTTCTTGCTCATCCACGCCCATCATTGACAAAAGGGATTTAATGAAGGGCAGATCCGAGGTGGGCATAAGCGCGTCTGCCTGGGTGATATCCTCATCATCGGCAAGGGGCAGTTCAAACAGATCATCCATGAAATCGGACACGGATATTAAGCCGTCCCCCGCTTCAAGGGCAAGGGTCAGGTCCGACATCAGTTCCTCAACAGATGCCTGGTCAAAACCAGCCTGAACAAGCAGATCTCCAAGGGCTTCAAGCCCACCCTTATCCAGGGACAGATTATCCAGATCACAATTGGAAAGGGACAAAAGAAGATTTTTCAATTCCGTGAGAAATTCAGTGCCCCCTCCATTTTCCAGTGCATCTTCAACATCTGAAACTTTTTGTTGAGTCGTTCGTACAACGAAACGAGATTTATCCACCGTGGACATTTCAGTGCTTTGTTCCCCCACGGTACTCAAGGCACTTGGGCTCTCCATACCCGAGCCCTGCTGTATGGCTTTGTCCAGCTCTCCCTGGAATGCAGATGCCGTAAAACCATTGTCTGTGGAAACAGTGCTGGTACTGGTTGTCCCCATGAAGGCGTCTGAAGAACTTCCTGTCAGTAACGCATTAATGTCTGAAACAGTTGATGCCATGAGTCACCTCTAATTTATTTGCCTTTTTCATAAATTTTAATGTTTAAAGAGCAACCATCATGCCAATCCATCGAGATAAACAACAACACTAAATCATTTCAATACATTATAATGAGTTCGCTTATGAATAAAATTAAAAATTTCACAGTTGCCGGGGCAGAAATTTCCCATAAAAAAATCACAAGGGAAATAATTACCTGTTTTCCTGACATCTTTGATCTCAGGGACACCTTGATCCTTCTAAATTATTGAACGATCAGGGAACCGACCTGGTATGCCAATACTGACAGCAAAAAAGCCAGGGTCGTATTAAAGCCCACTGAAAATGCCGCCCATTTCCATGACCCGGTCTCCCTTGCGATACAAACAACCGTGACAAAACAGGGGGCGTAAAAGATTGTAAAAATCATCAGGGAGAACGCGGTGACAGGTCCCCACCCAGGGGTTTTGGCAAGCCTTTCTCCCAGAGAATCCGTGTTTTCAGGGTCCACATCCCCAAGGGAGTAGGCTGTTCCCAGTGTGGAAACCACCACTTCCTTGGCCGCAAAACCGCCCACCAGGGCAATATTGGTTCGCCAGTCAAATCCTGCCAGAAAAGATATTTTTTCAAGGGCCTTGCCCATCCTGCCTGCAATTGAATTTTTAAGTCCGGTCATGGACGCTTCCCCGTTAATACCGGCCAGGGCTTTCTTTACTTGCCGGGCTTCGGGGGAGAGCGCTGTGTCTTTATCTGCAGTTTCAATTTCCTTTAAAACGTCGGCCTGGACTGAATCGGTAATGGCTGTGCGTCGGGAGTCAAATTGGGCCGCGGTTTTGTCATCCAACCCTGGGAAGGTCATCATGGCCCAGATGAGAATGGAGATACCAAGGATTACGGTACCGGCCTTTTTCATGTACTGCCAGGTCCTTTCCCAGGTGTGTATCCATAGGCCTTTAAGGGTGGGAAACCGGTATGGGGGCAGTTCCATGACAAAGGGGGTGGCTTCACCCCGTATCACTGTACTTCTCAAAAGCTTTGCCACCAGAAGCGCACCTGTCCAGGAAATCAGGGTAAGAATGACCATGATCGAAGCCTGTTTCCGGGGGAAAAAGGCAGCCACCAGCAGGGCATATACCGGCAGTTTTGCCCCACAGTTCATAAACGGCACGGTCAGAAGGGTGGCCAGACGCTCCTTGGGAGACTTAAGCGTCCGGGCTGCCATAACGCCGGGCACGGCACACCCGCCGGCAATGCCGCCGGAAACAATGAATGCCATGACAGAACTGCCGTGAAGCCCGAACATCCGGAATATCCGGTCCAGCATAAAGGCCATTCTGGCCAGATATCCTGAATCTTCAATAAAAGAAATGCCCAGGAACATGAACATGATTAAAGGCACAAACCCCATGACACCGCCCACACCGTCAATGATCCCGGAGACAATCATTGATTTGAGAAGGCCGTCAGGCAGGACCGCATCCGTCACACCGCTGATCCAGCCGAAAAATCCTTCGATCCATTCAACGGGCAGGGCACTGTAGGTAAAGGTGAACTGGTACAGGGCCGCCAGCACCCCCACCATGATCAACGGCCCCAGAAACCGGTTGGTCAGCACTTTATCGATTTGGTCCGAGCGCTGGAGCCGGTTGCGGTCGTAAGCGAACCGGATCACATTCTGTTTGAGTACGGAGTTGATGAATCCGTACCGCTGATCGGCAATCATGCCTTCGGGGTGGGTATCAAGGGTGGCTGACATATGGCGGCTGACTTTTTCCCCGATGCCTAGGAGTTTGCCGGCTGTTTCTTTATCCCGGATCGAGCCAAGTTCAAGAATCTGATTATCGTTTTCAAGATATTTAAGGCCCACCCAGCGGGCCGGATAGGTGTCTGTTAAGAACTGGTTCTCCTGGATGATCTCTTCCATCTCATCCAGGGCCTTGTCAATGTCCTGGCCATAGGAGATCAATAAAGGCGAGGCAGGTTTGCCAATCCCCTTTGCCACCTGGGCCAGCAGCTCTTTTTTGCCCTTGCCGGTCCTTGCCACCATGGGTACAACAGAGATGCTTAAAAGCTCGGCCAGCCTGTCCGTATCAATCTCTATGCCTCTTTTTTGGGCCACATCCATCATGTTCAGGGCCAGGCAGACCGGAATGCCCATTTCCATGAATTGCACGGACAGGTAAAGGTTGCGTTCCAGGTTTGAGGCATCCACGATATTAACGACCATGGCAGGTTTTTCATTAACCAGGTAGTCCCTTGCCACCACCTCTTCCAGGGAGTAGGCAGTCAGGGAATAGGTGCCGGGAAGATCTATGATTTCAAAGGTGCCGGCCTCGGAAATGCAAGTGCCCTGTTTTTTTTCCACTGTGACCCCGGGGTAATTGCCCACATGCTGGCGGGCACCTGTCAGTTCGTTGAAAAGGGTGGTTTTTCCGGCGTTTGGGTTCCCTGCAAGGGCAATCGCTGTGTTCATTTTATTCCACCTCCACCTGGATATAATCGGCTTCGTTGTTTCTTAGGGTCAAGGTGAAGTCCATGATCCGCAATGCCACCGGGTCATACAGCGGTGCCCTGCCCTGGATGGTAACCTCCTTGCCGGGTATAATACCCATATCCCGTATACGCCGGCCCATTTCGCCCTGTGCTTTTACCGACGTAATGACCCCGGTCTGGTTCCTTTTCATTTGCCTTAGGTTAATGACGGTCATTAAAAACCTCCTTTTATGATTCACAATATGCCTTGTGATGCTTTTTAGTGTAACTGCGAATAAGTTTTATACAGATAACTTTTATGTTCGTCAATAAAGATGTAGCCATTATTGAACAATAGGAAAGGGAGAATAAAAAAACGTATGAAAAGCGAAAATGACCTAAAAGAGCTGTATGGCACAGCCTTTGTAAGCAAAGGATCTTATTTGCATTTGCAAGGACTGCGCCGGGGTTGCGGGGTTGTAGTGTATGATATTTATTGCCTGGGTGTATATTTTTCTTTAACGGCAAAACGGTCGATGTTTCCTGCCGGTGTCAGGGGCAACTGATCAACAAACACAATGAATTTTGGTTTCTTGAAACCGGCAATCCGGGTGCCGGTATAGGCAATTAACTCTTTTTCTTCAACAGTACAGCCAAGGTTCAGGGTGCATACTGCCTTGATGGCCTCTCCGAATTCC
This sequence comes from Desulfobacter sp., assembly GCF_050177295.1. NCBI lineage: Bacteria > Pseudomonadati > Thermodesulfobacteriota > Desulfobacteria > Desulfobacterales > Desulfobacteraceae > Desulfobacter > Desulfobacter sp. Next base: position 24,202 of record NZ_JBFXHE010000010.1, on the reverse strand, counting down.
GCATCGGGCACGCCGAATACACATGCCTTATCCACGGCCCCATGGCTGACAAGGGCATTTTCCACCTCTGCGGGAAACACGTTCTCCCCGCCGGGTTTGATCAATTCCTTTTCCGGCTTGCGGCCTTTGAAATAAAGGTATCCGTTTTCATCCAGCTGTCCCATGTCACCGGTATGATGCCAGCCGTTTCTGAATGTAAAGGCATTAAGGTCGCCGGCATTCCAGTATCCCTTGAATACCAGGGGGCCTTTGACAAGGATTTCTCCGGTACTGCCTGCCGGCAGGGCATTATCCAGATCATCGGCAACGACCATCCTGGCCAGGGGCGATACCCTGCCCGCTGATCCGGACTGCTCAAAAATGGGGGAAAACGTGATAAGGCCCGAGGTTTCAGTCTGTCCGTACATGATCCAGAATTTTGATCCAGTAACGGCCTCCCATTGTTCGGCGGTTTCCGGGTTTTCAAGGCCTGCGGCAATTTCAAGGCTGGACAGATCCGGCGGCGTATCCTGGGACCGGATGCACTCAAGGATGCGGCCCAGAATCGGCGGAAAGGACCCGAAAATAGAGACATTATGTTCCCGGATCAGGTCGAGACTGGATTGGGGGGAAAAGTGGTCCATAATCACATTTTTCCCGCCGGCCATCAGGGTGCCAAGCCCGAGGTTCACCCCCATGATGTGAAACAGGGGTAAAATATTTAAATAGGCTTTTGTTTTATCCAGACCATAGGCATGCATGAGTTGAAGATTGGCCAGGATAAGATTTGCCTGGCTGAGTACCGCCCCCCTTGGTTTGCCCTGGACTGCTGCGGTGTGGATGATGATGTAGGCACAGTCCGGGTCTGAATCGGCGGCCAGTTCAACAGCACCCTGGGGGGCATGCACATAGAGAGAGGAAAAGTTCTCCGCCAGATTGAAGCTGTGAACAATGCCGGGTCTGTCCTGGATCAGGGGCAGGATTTTGCCTGTCATTTCGTTATCATAAATGACCATCTGTGGTGTGGTGTCATCAAGGGCATGGGCCAGTTCATCTTCGCCCAGACGCCGGTTAATGAGCACGAGGCACAAGTTTAACGCAGAGCCGGCGGCAAACAGGTGAAAAAATGCCGGGTGGTTTTTGGCGACCACGGCCACACGGGCACCGGCAGCCAGATTGAGTTTTGCTATGCCGCAGGTCAAGCGGCAGGCATCGTCAAACAGCTCTGAATGGCTGCGGGTTTCACCATTAAAGTACAGGGCGCATCCCGGGCCGTTTATCAGGGCGTTTCTGTGGAAAAAATCAAATATTGTCAGTTGGTGGGGCGTATTCATGGCGCTTATCCTTATTTTTACAAAATCAAAATAGCGTGTGGCCAAAAACTGCCGGGCCATGTGGCAGCAGATATTGCCGTGGCATTAAGAGACTATTGATTCAGTACCACCTGGTTCCCGTTGAGAAACAGTTTCTCTTCCTTGATGTGCATATCAAGGGACAAAAGGTCGCCTTTAATGACGAAAAATCCGGTAGCCATTCCCGGGAACAGCGGTTCAGTCAGATTAGGGATACCGTCGGCAAGGGCATAAGGCAGGCTGAGTTCAGCGTCCAGGTCAAAAAATGAAAACACCATGTCCGGCTGCATGGCAAGAATAAAAAGCTTTGAGGGGTCCAGATTCTTTTTCAGGCTGAGGTCCAGGCCCCCGGTCACCGTTCCCTCGGGCAGGTCGATATCCAGGCCAGTGATTTCCATGCCCAGCCCCTTCTTAAGCAACCCATTGAGCGCGGACACAAGTTGTGGCGTGTTCCTGGCCATTTCATCCTGTAATATTTTCTGGAAATCACCGGAATTTCCACCTGTTTTTTCAAGGCGTTGTCCGGCCTGGGTCATCATGTTCGAATACAGGAGTATGACTTGTTCAAAGGATGCCGTATCCATCTGTTTCAGCTTCAGGGCAGCTGCCCAGTCCGACAAAGGCTTGCCCCCCAGTTCAATGCGGTCCACATGAAAATCCATGGCCATGGCCATTGTTTTTTTATCCTCGGACGCACTTGTATCAAAGTTCAAAGTAAGGCCTGAGAGATCTACAGAATTTGATTTCCCGTCATTTATTCTCAGCTGCGCCAGTAAACATGTATTTTCCCCGGCCCATATCATGTCTGTGAGCTGGTGCAGATCAGATGTAAAAGTGACCGGTCCCATCACAAATTCACTGCCCTGGGACAATCCTTCCCACCGGCCTTTTGCATTCAGGGTCTCAAATCCATTTCCCGTGGAAACGTCAAGATTCAGGGTATGAATATCAATCTGTTTCCCTTTGTCTTCAATGGAAAAGGCGTCCAGATGTATTGTGGAACCCATGGTGCCTGCAAGGGAAAAACGGGTCTGGATGGACAACGGGTCTTTGCCGTTCAGACGGGTGTTCACCCACTGCATGTACCAGGGATTTTCCCCAAAGCTTGTTTGTGAATTCACGCTCAAAAACCCGTGTGTTCCATGGGTTTCCAGCACCAGTTGTGATGTGTCGCTTCCGGGGAAACCACCGGGATTCTCAATGCACCACTTTACACGGGAAGAAAACAGGCCCCGGTTATAGTCAAGAATTTTTACCCGAAGACCTGTTCCGGCTTTGGCCGCGTTGCTGTTATTCTCCTCAACAGCGGATTTAATCGTACGTTCCATGATGATGCCGTTGGCAATGGGCAGGCCGGCAGCGCAGACAACAACCAGGCAGATTAAAACAATCAATAATTTTTTCATAAATTTTCCTCCAGACGGTCTTTCAGTCCGGACCGCCGCAACGCGGTCCTGTTATTGTCAAAGGCCGTTTTAAAGGCCCGGGTGGATCCCACAATAATGACAAGAGACCTTCCCCGGGTCATGGCCGTATAAAGCAGGTTTCTCTGCAGAAGCGGGAAATGGGCTGTGGTCAGGGCAATGATAACCGCATCATATTCCGAGCCCTGTGACTTATGAACGGAAACCGCATAGGCCAGGGTCAGCTCGTCCAGTTCCGGCAGATCATAGGGCACGATTCGGCCCTCGTAATCCACAAGCACCTGGCCCGTGGATTTGTCCGCCTCTATCACCCGCCCGATATCTCCGTTGAACACCTCTTTTTCATAATTGTTTTTCAGGTGCATGACCTTATCACCGGTCTTAAAGGTGTGACCATGGGACTCAATGCCGCCTGGCGCGTCATTCAAAACCGCCTGGAGCCGCTGGTTCAGGCTGATGGTGCCGGCTTCCCCCCTGTGCATGGGGGTGAGCACCTGGGTTTCCCGGATGTGGGGAAAGGCCTTTGGAATTCTCAGGGCGCACAATTCGCAGACGGTGTCTGCCACGCGGGCCGGTGTGCTGGTTTCAATAAAATAAAACTGGGAGGGCTGGTCTATAGGTGCCGACTTTATGTCCGGCATCTGCCCGTTTCTGATACTGTGGGCATGCATGACAATGGGGCTTTTCCGGGCCTGGCGGAAAATCCGGGTCAAGGGAAACACCGCCACCTGTGACGAATCAATAATATCGGACAACACGTTCCCCGGCCCCACAGAGGGCAGCTGAAAGGTGTCCCCCACCAGGATCAGCCCGGCCCCGGCCGGCAGGGCCTCGGCCAGGCGGTACATGAGCAGGGTGTCCACCATGGACGCCTCATCCACCACCAGAAGGTCCAGGTCCAAAGGATTGGTGAAATCATGTTCAAAGGTCTCAGTGTCCTGGTTAAAGCCCAGAAGTTTGTGAAGGGTTTTGGCTCCTTGCCCGGTCACCTCGGCCAGACGCCGGGCCGCCCGCCCTGTCGGTGCGGCAAGCATTACCTTCAGGCGAAGCGTTTTAAACACAACGCACAATGCCTTAATAAGGGTTGTCTTCCCTGTACCGGGACCGCCGGTGATAATGGAAATTTTCCGGCCCATAATCCGGGTCACCACATCCAGCTGCTCTTCGGACAACTGAACAGCCATGGCCGAAAGCACCTGGGTCCGGATTAAATCTTCATCAACCCGGTAATCAGGGCTGGGCATGGATAAAAGGGCTTTGATCCGCCGGGAAATCCCGGCTTCCGCCTTATGTAAAGGGGCAAGATACACCTTGTCCTTTTCAAGTACCACCTCGTTATCTGCTTCCAGATTTCCAAGGGCATTTGAAAGCAATTCTGCAGATACGCCGGCCCTTTGGGCGCAGGCCCGGATCAGGTCCTCTTTTTCTTCAAACACATGGCCGTCCAGCTCCAGATCCAGCAGGCGGCAGACCAGACAGGCTTTGAGCCGTTCTTCGGCCTCCCTTTCCGTACCCAGCTCCCTTGCCAGTTCATCCACGGCGGCAAAACCAATGGCAGGGATGTCCCGGGCAATGCGAAAAGGGTCCTGGGTCAACACCTCCAGGGTGCGGTTTCCATATGTTTTAAGGATGGCTGCGGCCTGGGCCGAATCAATGCGGGTGCCCTGGAGCGTCTCCATGACCCGCCGCACGGAATGGTGGGCATTCCAGGCCGTTTCAATCATTTTCTGTTTGGTCTTGCCGATCCCGTAAACATCAAGAAGCTGATCCGGATCATTCTCAATGATCTCCAAGGTCTGTTCCCCGAAGGTATCCACGATTTTGTCGGCCAGGTCCTGGTTAATGCCGGGAATGATACCCGAGCCTAGGTATTTTCGAATGCCCGCCAGGGTGGAGGGCAGGGTCACCTCAAAGGAGGCTGCCTTAAACTGGTCCCCGTATTTAGGGTGGCTGGTCCATGTGCCTTTGAGCTTGAGTTGCTCACCCTGGGCCACCCCGGGCAGGTGCCCCACCACGGTGATGGCGTCAGCCACCTTGGGCACTGCCACACGGCACACGGTGTAATGATTTTCCGGATTCTGGAATGTGATCCGGGACAGGGTACCGCTGATGGTAATCATGACACCATGTCACCGGGCGGAAAATTAGCGGTTATCCAACAGGCTGCCTCGTAAAGATCCCTGGCAAGGAAATCCGGTACAATGCCTTTTTTTTTTAAAGCGGCCAGGGCCTTTTCCCAGTTGCCGGTCTTAACCAGGATGGTTACGGCACACCCGGCATTTTTACCGCACTCAATATCTTTGGCAGAATCCCCCACCATAAAGGCTTTATTCAAATCAATGCCATGGCGGTCCACGGCCTGAAGAATCATTCCTGGATTAGGCTTTCGGCAGCCGCACCCCTGGTCCGGGGCATGGGGACAGAAAAATATATCCTTGATCCGGCCACCGGCCTGTCCCACCCCGCGTGTCATTTTTTTAAAAATGGCATCAAGGGTTTGGCCGGATATCATGCCGCGGCCCACAGCCGATTGATTGGTAATCAGAATCACCTGAAAACCTTGGGCGTTCAAAAGGGCAATGGCGTCCGGACTTTTGGGGATGAAATGAAACTCGTCCGGCTGTTTGATATAGGCGTCGGAATCATGGTTGACCACCCCGTCCCGGTCCAGAAAAACAGTATATCCCGTCATTGTTTCCATGGCCCTTAGTCTTCGGCCACGGCAAAGGCATACCCAAAGCCTTTCCCGGCCATCAGCTTTTCGCTGAACGTCACGGCATCATTGAGGTTGTCGAATTTACCGATCCTCACCCGGTAAAACTGCCCCCGGTCATCGGCAAAGGGAACAATATGGGCATTCAGATACTCCTTGGACAACTTGATCCGGTACCGATTCGCATTGGTCCTCACCTTGAACGCTCCCACCTGCACCGTAAAATTGCCTTTCCAGTAATCCACGGGGGTAAAATTCACAGGGGTATGGTCTTTCTTGGAATAGGCCGTGGCCCTTCCAAGGGCTGTCACCGTTACCGGGGCTGTGCCGGGTCCCACCATACCCATGCGCTGTGCGCTTTTATAGGACAGGTCAATGATCCTGCCGGCCACAAAGGGACCCCGGTCATTAATGCGCACCGTGATCTGCCGGCCGTTCTCCAGGTTCTCAACACTGACCCATGTGTTCATGGGAAGGGTTTTGTGGGCAGCGGTCATTGCGTACATGTTATAGATTTCGCCGTTGGAGGTTTTCCGGCCGTGGAACTCTCTGCCATACCAGGAGGCGCGGCCGTTTTCCACATACCCGTTGGCCGAAGCCATGGGATAATAGTGTTTTCCGTCAACGCGATAGGGGCGCTGGGTGGCTTCGCTTCCGCTGTATGGCTTATGCGTATATCTGCCGTGGCGGGAACCCAAATTTCGGGCACCGCATCCGGCAACGGCAACCGCAAGGCAGAAAATAAGGGCTGGCATTAATGTTCGGGTCACATAATTCATATAAGATGCCATTTTTTATTCCAGGGCTGTGTTTAGGGCATCTTCCATTTTATCGGTAAAATAGAAGGTGATGGTGGATTTAATATGATCAGGAACATCTTCCATATCTTTTTCATTCCAAAGCGGCAGGATCAAAGACCGGATACCGGCCCTGTGAGCCGCAATCACCTTATCCTTGATGCCTCCCACAGGCAGGACCTCTCCCCTGAGGGTAATCTCTCCGGTCATGGCCAGACGGGATTTCACTTTCCTTTTGGCGATCAGGGAGGCAAGGGCCGTAAGCATGGTCACCCCGGCAGAGGGGCCGTCCTTGGGAATGGAGCCTTCGGGCACATGAATGTGGATATCATGGGTATCAAAAAAAGTGGCATCCACAGCCAGCCGGTCGGCATTGGACCGGATAAAGCTTAATGCGGTGGACGCGGATTCCTTCATGACATCCCCAAGCTGTCCGGTGAGCGTCAGCCCCTTTCCCCCCTTCATGGCCACAGCCTCCACAAAGAGTACCTCACCGCCCACAGGGGTCCAGGCAAGGCCCATTGCCACGCCCGGCACGTTGATTCGGGTGGCCCAGTCCGGCATGTTCCGGATGGGACCCAGGTATTCGGAAATGTCTTTCCGGCCAATGGTCAGATTTTCCACCTGGTTTTCAGCGATTTTAGCGGCAACCCCCCGGCACACAGCCCCGATCTGACGTTCCAGGTTACGTAAACCGGATTCCCTGGTATATCCGGAAATAATCTGTTTGACTGCGCCTGTGGTTATTCTGATCTGGCCAGAATTGATGCCGTTGGCCTCCCGCTGTTTGGGGATAATATACCGGGTGGCAATTTTAAGCTTTTCCTCTTCAGTATACCCGGTAAGCTCAAGCACCTCCATTCTGTCCCGCAGGGGTGGCGGAATGGTGTGCAGCACATTGGCTGTGGTCAGAAACATGACATCGGACAAATCAAAGGGCACATCCAGGTAGTGGTCAACAAAATTGCTGTTCTGCTCCGGATCAAGGACTTCAAGCAGGGCGGATGAGGGATCTCCGTGGTAGGAGGAGGTAACCTTGTCAATTTCATCCAGCATGAATACAGGATTTTTTTTACCGGCAGATCTTAACTGCTGGATAATCCGGCCCGGCATGGCCCCAACATAGGTTCGCCGGTGCCCCCGGATTTCCGCTTCATCCCTGACCCCGCCCAGGGCAATGCGGACAAACTCCCGGCCCAGGGCCCTGGCAATGGATTTTCCCAGGGAGGTTTTCCCTGTGCCGGGAGGGCCTGCAAAGCACAGTATCGGGCCTTTGGAATCTTTTTTGAGTTTACGCACGGCCAGGAACTCCAATATCCGCTTTTTGGGTTTTTCAAGGCCGTAATGGTCCTGGTCCAGAATCTTTCTGGCCTCGGCAATATCCAGCCGGTCTTCGGCATATTCGTTCCAGGGCAAGGCGGTCAGCCAGTCAAGATAGGTGGATGACACCACATATTCGGAGGATGAGGGGTGCATTCTTGCAAGGCGTTCCAGCTCGCGCTCCGCTTCTTTTGCGGCCTGTCCCGGCATGGGATTGTCCCTGACCAGTGCCCTGTATTCCCGGATCTCCACTGCTTCCAGGTCTGTTTCCCCAAGCTCCTCTTTAATCGCTTTGAGCTGCCGGCGCAGGTAATATTCACGCTGGCGCTTATCCATGTCCTCCCGGACCTGATTCTGAATTTTGGAACCCATTTCAAGAATATCAAGCTGGTCATTGACCAGGCGGGTGACCTTTTTCAGGCGGCGGTTCACATCAATCAGCTCAAGGACTTTCTGCTTTTCATTAATAGGGGCATTAATGGTGGAGGCCACCATGTCGGCCAGTGCGCTGGGCTCCTGGAGGGTCTTGACCATCTGTCCGATTTCCGCAGGCAGCCCCGGCGAAAGTTTCACGATTTTTTCGTACTGCTCAACAATGTTGGCCATCAGCGCCCGGTTTTCCTTGTTCCTGTCATTGTTACGGCTTTTGAGCACTGAAATCCTGGCATGCAAATAATCCCGGTTTTTCAGGTACGCCACCACCTTGAACCGGTTCAGGCCCTGGATCAGCAGCTGGGCCTTTTCATCTTCCATCTTGGACATTTTAAGAATTACGGAAACGGTGCCAATGCGGCACAGGTCGTCGGCAGTGTGCCTGGAATCAATGTCCGAACGCTTTGACAGCAGAAGGCCGAGCATACGGTTTCCGGACATGGCGTCGTCAATCAGATCCATGGCCTCTTTCTGGATCAAAACCAGGGGAAGCACCATTTTGGGAAACAGATTGGTATCCACTATGGGAAGAATGGGCAGTTCGTCAGGTATGTCGTCAGTAGTGATGGGGACGGAGGGATGGTTTAATTCATCCATTCGTTTTCCTTTTTATATACAATCGCCTATCCGTTGGATTTTTTCATCTCTTTTTATGCTTCATGTCCGGGCGTCAATAAACCCGGTCATCCCATGGTTGTTATAAAAAATCAATGGGCATTTTATGTTCCGGCGCATAATTCTTATTGAGCTGTTTCCCTAATTTCAGCTCAAGAAACCCATTGGCATATGAAGCAGACACGTTTTCCATGTCAATGACACTGGGCAGATAAAGAACCCGCTCAAACCGGCCGAACTGGATTTCAGCAAGCCTGTAGGTGGCGGTGGGATCCGGCTGGCTGCTTTTACGCACCCCGGAAATCTTTACAGCCTTGTCTGAGAGTTCAATAACCATATTATCCCGGCAAACACCTGCCATTTCCGCCTGGATAATAATTTTATCCCTGGTTTCAAAAATATCCATCTGGGGTCTCCAGATCCGTTTTGAAAAGCAGAAAATGGGATTAACAGATTGAAACATCTCTTCAAAAGACTTATCTTCTGTAGCTGGTGCTTCAATATGATTCCCAAATCGAATTTTTATCTGTTCCATAAAATGCTCCTGATAATGGGAACGGAACCACCCTGAATGCTGTTCAGGACCGAAACTATTTCATCTGCGATCCTAACTGTTCCTTAATCAATTTTGTCAGATTATCATCTGGCAGAAATGTTGTAAAGCACTATAAAAATTGACGAACGCTTGGATTATCTGGTAAATATACCAGAATCTTTAATTGAGGCCACCCCAAATGCAATTCAAATCCATATACAGCGCTTTATTACTCCTTGTTCCTGCATTGGCCGGCGGCCTATTGCTATTTTCGGCATTTCCGGGGCCAGGCTTTTATCCGGCAGCCTTTTTTGCCCTGGTCCCGTTATGGCTTCCCCTTGACCGGCTGAGTTCAAAGCAGGCATTCTATGCAGGTATTGGCACAGGGATAAGCTTTTATCTGCCCCTTATCTACTGGATCTGTCCCACCCTGACCCAATACGGCGGCCTGAATCTTTTAGCCGCCCTGTCCTGCCTGTTGCTTCTGGTCCTGTACCTGGCTCTTTATACAGGCGTTTTTGCCCTGGCCATGAAAAAGAGCCCTGTCCCTGAAGGCCTTGTCCCGTTCTGGGGGGCAGTGGCCTGGGTCGCCCTGGAATATATCAGGACATATTTGTTTTCCGGCTTTCCCTGGGGCGTACTGGGTTACAGCCAGTATCCCAACCTTGTTTTGATTCAGGCGGCAGACACCTTCGGGGTCCTGGGGATCTCCTTTCTGCTGGTGCTTGCCAACGGGATTCTGGTCATTGCCTTTAAATCGTTTTCCCGAAGGGCATGGCCTGGAAAAACAAATATGGCAGGCCTAAGCCTGGCCATGGCTGTGCTTTGCTCAGCTTTTATTTACGGCCACTTTAAATTAGCCCAAGTCCGCGGGCAGATCAAAGGGGCGCCGTCCCGGAAAATTTCGGTTATCCAGGCCAACATCCCCCAGGACCGGAAATGGGATAGGGCATTTATTAATGAAACCATAGATCAGTATTCCCGGTTATCCTTCCAGGCGATCCCCTGCGATCTTGTGGTGTGGCCGGAAACAGCCCTGCCTTTTTACTACGGCATGGACCCTGTGCCCTCGAACCGGGTGGATGCCATGGTGAGAAAAGCAGGCACTTTTTTTCTTATCGGCATCCCTGCGGCCCGGCCTTCGGACCATGGGTTTCTGTACTACAACCGGGCCTGCATGCTCACCCCCCTTGCCCTGCCAAAAGGCTATTATGACAAACATCACCTGGTGCCCTTTGGGGAGTATGTGCCTTACAAACGCCTGCTCTGGTTTGCGGAAAAACTGACAGCCGGAGCCGGTGATTTTTCAAAGGGGGAAACCGGGCCGGTGCCGTTAAAATTCGGTACAGGAACAACCGGGGTATTAATCTGCTTTGAGATTCTTTTTCCCCGTATTTCCAGAGACTTTGTTCTCAACGGGGCAGATATTTTAACCACCATGACCAATGACGCCTGGTTTGGCCGGACCCAGGCAGCGCTCCAGCACTTTTCCATAGCTGTGTTCAGGGCTGTGGAAAACCGGCGCAGCGTGGTCCGGGCCGCAAACACAGGCATCTCCGGATTCGTTGACCCTTCCGGCACCATTCTTGGGGAAACAGATATTTTTACGGCCTGCGCCCTTACCCGGGAGGTTCCGGTCATCTCCGGCAAAACGTTTTATACCCGCAACGGGGATGTTGCCGCCAAAGCCTGTCTTGTTGCATTTTTTCTGGTTTGTATGGTAAAATTCATGAAAAAAAAATTTAGGAGATCCTTATAATGAGTGTAGAATTCAAACAGATTATCTCTTCCATCACTGCTAAAGCCAACCGGCTTAAGGAGTATCTTTGACCTCCCTGTAAAGGAAAAACGGCTTCGGGAACTTGAGCTTCTCATTGCCAGGGAAGAGTTCTGGAATGATGCGGACAAAGCCACCGGAATGTTAAAGGAACGCACCACCATCGCCGGCCTTATTGACACCTGCAATGCCATATTTTTGGAAATTGAGGATGTGGAGGTGTTGCTGGAACTGGCAAGGGAGGCGTCGGACAAAGAAAGCGAGCAGGAGGCCGCTCAGATGCTGGCCGATCTGGAGAAAAAGGTAAAACACTTCTCTTTGGAGGTCACCCTTGACGGGGAGGACGATGCCCGGGACGCCATTGTCTCCATCAATGCCGGTGCCGGGGGCACGGATTCCCAGGACTGGGCGGAAATGCTGTTCAGGATGTATACCCGCTGGATCGATAAAAAGGGGTACAAGTGCCAGGTCATTGATTACCAGGAGGGGGACGAAGCCGGCATCAAGGGGGTAACCCTTCATGTCGCCGGCCCCAACTGCTACGGATTCATGAAAGCCGAATCCGGGGTACACCGCCTGGTCCGGATTTCTCCTTTCAACGCCGGGGGCAAGCGCCAGACCTCTTTTGCGGCGGTCTTTGTCTATCCCGAAATCAAGGAGGAAATCAATATCGACATTGATGAAGGGGATCTGCGCATTGATGTGTACCGGGCCAGCGGGGCAGGCGGACAGCACGTCAACAAAACCAGCTCCGCCGTGCGCATCACCCATTTTCCCACGGGCGTAGTGGTCCAGTGCCAGCAGGAATCCTCCCAGCACCGGAACAGGGAAATTGCCATGAAAGTGCTTAAATCCCGGCTCTATCAACTGGAAAAGCAGAAGCAGGAGCAAAAAAGGCAGAGCCTGCATGACGGCAAGGATGATAATGCCTGGGGCAGCCAGATCCGCTCCTATGTGCTGCATCCCTACAGAATGGTGAAAGACCATCGTATTGGCCTTGAGATCGGGGATGTGGACCGGGTGCTGAACGGAGATATCGACCCATTTATCGAAGGGGTGCTGCTGTCCAACACCGCCGAAGGGTAACCATGAAGATAGACCCAGTGGAAATCATCAGGCAGTTTTATGATTCTGACTCAACACTTTTTGCTATTCTGGTGGAACACAGCACAAAGGTGGCCGAAAAAAGCCTGGAAATCGCAGAGGGCGTTGCCCACCTGAACCCGGACATGGATTTTATAGAAAAAGCCGCCATGCTCCATGACATCGGTATTTTTAAAACCAGTTCCCCGAAAATCGGCTGTGCGGGTAAATACCCCTATGTGTGTCACGGTTATCTTGGACGTGAACTTTTAGACGGGCTGGGCCTGTCCCGGGAATTTGGCCTTGTGTCCGAACGCCATACCGGGGCCGGCATCACCCTTGAAAATATTATTGAAGCGGATTTGCCCCTGCCTCACAGGGATATGGTGCCTGTCACCCTGGAAGAAAAAATCATCTGCTGCGCAGACAAGTTCTACTCAAAAAGCCCGAAGAAAGTGGATCACGTCATGACCCGGAAAAAGATTGAAAAAAAACTTGCCAAACTTAATCCGGGCCATGCAAAGCGGTTTTCCGCCTGGGCGGATGAATTTAATCTGTAACCTGTTTTAGAAGTTGATCTGCCACTTCATACCGTAATAAAATACATCCCCTTCATCAACGCCGCCAGCATTGTCCAAGTAATCAAGCATACCTATTTCCGGAACAATAAACACCCCTTTGGTCAGGGTAATGGTGGCCTGCAGATAGTAAGCCATTGCATCATCTTCATTGGACGCGTCGGTGTCCAGTTCAGCAGACACATAACCAATGCCGGCTTCAAAGGCCAGGGTATCGTTCACTTCAAACCCAACCAGGCCCATAAGGCCATACGCATCATTATCCTCAAGTTCGCCGTTGCTTAGCACAGGGTCTGCATCAGCTTGAATTTTCAAGCCATAGGGACCTACATTCTGCCCCCAATAGGCGTCCGCGCCAAGGTACGCCGGACCAAAATTTACTTTACCGCCAACGGTCAGTACATATGAATGCACATCGAAATCATCGGAACCGGCAGTCACTTCATAGGTCTGGTATCCGGCAGCAGCCACCAGGCTAAAAGTGTCCATGGACAGTTCGTACTTGGCTTCCAGCTTGGGCATAATGACCTGTGTTTCATCTGCGCCCAGATCGTCGACACGCGGCGAAATAGCTGCAATCTGAAAATCCCCGAAAGTGAACCGGATCATGGGCCGGCGGTCAGCATTGACATGGCCGTAATGATCCATAGCCTCATCATCGTCATACACCTGATTACTGAAAGAAAATTTAACCAGGGAGTCTGTCTGGCCCACCAGCAGTTTTCCGGAGCCGAAATCCCATTCGCCGTACAGGTGCCGGATATTTGCCGTCCCATTTTTTGCCCCGTACTCAAATCGGCCGATGAGTTCATCACTGACCTTGACTTTTGCCCCGATGCGCGAATTGCCCTGAAGGGATTCACTGAAATTTGTTTCCGATGAATCAGATCCATCATCCACATCAGACCAGAATGTCTGAATTCTGGCATTTCCATAAAAATTCCACTCTGATGCCATGGCGTTTGAGCCAAGGACAATGCCCGCCGCTAAAACCACCACTGAAATAAGACGTTTCATTTTTTCTCCTTTCTAAAAAATTAAATTTTCCGGCCATGCAGCCGGAGCCCGTTTTCCAAACCGTTTGTATTCTAACGCCATAGAATCCATTAAAAATGGCCTGATGTGTTTATAAAAACGGCCTGATTGATAGGCTATTTTTGACAGGCAGGATTAGAATATTATTCCATGATTATTTGTTTCATATTAATTTTTAAAAAATTCATTCTCATTAATGGTCTGATCCATGCTAATCTCCTTTAAAAATTCATACGAGGAGAACGATCATTTGACCGAAAAAAGGATGTTTTTATGAAAGACGTTGTCATTGTATCTGCATGCCGCACTGCCATAGGCGCCTTTGGCGGCACATTAAAAGACCTGAACGGCGCTTATCTTGCCAGCATTACCATGAAAGAGGCTGTCAAACGGGCAGGAATCGATCCTGCCATCATTGATGATGTGCGCTACGGCACCTGTCTGGAGCACCACGATACCCTGAACACCACCCGGGTGGGTGCGCTTATGGCAGGTATTCCGGACACAGTTCCTGCCGCCACTATCAACCGGGTATGCATTTCCGGCATGGAAGCGGTACTGTCCGGTATGGCCATGATCCAGGCCGGCATGGCCGATGTGATCCTGGCAGGCGGCACCGAGCACATGTCCGGGGTTCCCTATGCCGTGCCCAAAGCCCGCTGGGGATGCCGTCTCCAGGATGCCAATTTTGTGGATGCCCTGATCCATGCCCTGCACTGCGGCTCCTATATTCTGCCCTTTGATGAAACCTCACCTGTGGACACCACCCAAGCCCCTGCCTCATATTTCCTGGGAAAGCCCTATATCATGGGTCACACGGCTGAATTCACTGCCCAGCTTCTGGATATCAGCAGAGAGGAGATGGACGAGGTTGCGCTTCGTTCTCACAACAATGCGGAACGGGCCACCAACGACGGCAGCTTTGCCGACGAAATTGTTCCTGTTGAAGTGCCCCGGCGCAAAAAAGACCCTGTCATCTTTGACAAGGACGAACATTTCAGGCCCGGTATGACCCTGGAAAAACTTGCGGCCCTGCCCCCGGCCTTTATTCCGAAAACCGGCAGGGTCACTGCCGGAAACGCCTCGGGCATCAATGACGGGTCCACCGGCATGGTGATCATGTCCGCAGAAAAGGCCAAAGAATTAGGCCTGGCCCCCATTGCAAAGATCAAAGCCACGGGCATGGGTGCCTGCCATCCTTCGGTCATGGGGCTCTCTCCGGTACCGGCGGTCAAGGATCTGATGGCAAAATCCGGTATTGCCATTGATGATTTTGACCTGATTGAGGTGAATGAAGCCTTTGCCGCCCAGTACCTGGGATGTGAAAAAGAGCTGAACCTTAACCGTGAGATCACCAATATCAACGGCTCCGGCATTGGTTTAGGCCACCCCATAGGCTCCACCGGTGCCCGGGTCATAACCACGTTGATGTATGCCATGAAAAATAGAGAAAAAAGCTTAGGCCTGGCCACGCTTTGCGGCGGCGGCGGCGTATCAATGGCCTGCGCAATCGAGATGCTTTAATGATGAAAACAAAAAACCAGCCACTGAACCTGCAACCCTATTTTACGGATAAAAAACAGACAAATGACTTTTCCCTCGGACAATATCCCTGGCAACACCCCTGATGAGCCCCTGCCCCTGAGCAAAACAAAGAAAAAAAAGATGGCCGAAAACCTTCAGAAACTTGGAGAGGATTTAAGCCTGCTTTCCGTCAGCCAACTTAAACTGTTAGCGCTTGAACCGGACCTGTTCAAAGCCCTGGTCCAGGCAAAATCCATCACCTCCAATGTGGCGGCCAGGCGCCACAGACAGTACATCGGCACCCTGATGAGGCAGATGGACCCGGAACCGATACTGGCTGCACTTGAACAGTTAAAAGCAGCCCCCACCGGTATTTACAGCCCCAAACCCGAAATTGATCCGCAAACAGACAAGACCAGCCAGGCGTTTTTAGACAGGCTGCTGGCCTGGGATGATGACACCCTGGAAACAATCCTTGCAGCCGCCCCTGACATGGACCGCCAGCAGTTACGACAGATGATCAGAAATGCCAACAAAGATATATCCAGGCAGGAAAAAAACTCAAAATTTTTAAATGCATTGAAAGAACTAGTCATTCAGTTTAATAAATTATGATCTGATCATGAAATATGCCGCCTGGATGACACCCGGCAACTATTTTGAACAGGCGTTTCTATGCCTTTTAAGCTGTGTTGTCCTTGGCATTGGCATTTTTTTCGAAGTCAAGGCAGGGCTCACTTATCTGCCCGGGGAAGGCCTGGTCATGGCTTTGGCACAGACCTTTGGCGTGGAGTTCGGGAAAATCAAAATCGGTACAGATGACTCTCTGGTCGCCATCGGCATTGTAAGCGCCCTGTTTTTCCTGGGCGCACTGGAGGGTATCAGGGAAGTCACTGTGGTGGCTGCTGTGCTGGTCGGCTATATTGTCAGATTCCTGCACACCAGATTCTTCTTATTTGAGCAGTGGCTTAAGGGCCGTGGGAAAAAAATAAATCATCCGCTTTGACCACGGCTACTCGATAAATTTTATATCAATTTCTTCTGTGTTTTCTTTTTGTTTCATCTCGAACTTTCCGCTTGCGGTAATGGTAAATTCCCTCTGGGATGCGGCATTCTTTAATTGTGATGCCAGTTTTCCGGCGGCTTCATGTTCACAATCAATATTGAAAAACAGCTTTAGATTTTTTGCATTTTCATCATCAAACTGGATTATAAAGGGGTTGTGCTCAATAAAAACCAGATCATCATATGTATAGGTAACATTGAGTCCGGTCTCCTGAATAATTTCTGTTGCTATACCAAGTGGTCTTAATTCCATAATGTGTTAAACCTTTTTGATTAATTTTTCCTAAGTCCATTTTAACAATTCAATTTCACCACATACTTGAACCGACGCTTCAATGGCTGGCATGATAACATAACCCGGCTGATTCTGATAGCAGAACGGAGCTGATCCATTGATCAAAAATTACTGAAAATTATTGACCTTGGTATCAAACAGGTTTACGGTACCCTCCAACATAGTGTTGTCAGATCTTTGGCAAACGGAACACGGTGCAAATCCGTGACGGACCCGCCGCTGTAATGGGGCGCACACACCCTGCCATGCCACTGGAAAATTTTTCCGGGAAGGCGCAGGGCGAAAAGAGCCAAACCCCTGAGTCAGAAGACGTGCTTTAAGATTTTTGTCATGCAGAACGCGATGGTAAAGGGTTTTGCAGGAAAATGTTCCTGCATGCCTAAAAAATCATGAATTGCTGCAGGACAAATCAATGAGGTAAAACTATGTCCCTGCTTGAACAGACCATTTCGGCCATCAAACCCGAACTGAACCAGAAAGCCTTTGCAAAGGCCAAACAGCGCCTTCAGGATCAGGCAAAACCCTCCGGCAGCCTGGGAATCATGGAAGAGATCGGGGCCCGTCTGGCCGCCATCAAAGGAACCATTGACGTCCATTTAACCAACAAGCACATCATCACCTGCGCCGGCGACCACGGTGTGGTTGAAGAAGGGGTCAGCGCCTATCCCCCGGAAGTCACCCCCCAGATGGTGCTCAATTTTGCCGGGGGCGGGGCATCTGTCAACATCATCGGCAAACATGCCGGGGCCCGGGTGAAAGCCGCGGATATCGGAGTAAATTTTGATTTTCACCCCGGGCTTCCCATTTTTCATAAAAAAGTGAGGCACGGTACCGCCAATTTTACAAAGGGGCCGGCCATGACCTGGGAAGAGGCGGTCAGATCCATTGAAGCAGGCATTGAAATCGTTAATGAACTGCACGCCCAAACCCCTGTGGATCTTCTGGGTACGGGGGATATGGGCATTGGAAATACCACGCCCTCTGCTGCCATTATTGCGGCATTTTCAGGCCTGCCTGTGGAACGCCTGACCGGCCGGGGTACAGGGGTTGACGATAAAGGCCTTGCCAGAAAGATTGCTGCCATCCAAAAGGGACTGGACATCAACAAGCCGGATCCCAAGGACCCCCTTGATGTGCTGGCCAAGGTCGGGGGCCTTGAAATCGGCGGGCTGGCAGGGCTGGTGATCGGTGCTGCCGCCAAAGGCATTCCGGTGATCTGTGACGGTCTGATCTCCACGGCAGGCGCCCTGATTGCCTGTGAACTGGCCCCGGCAGCAAAAAATTACCTGTTTGCCTCCCACAAGTCTGTGGAGATCGGCCATAAATACATGCATGACCGCCTGGGTCTGGAGCCGTTGATCGACTTGAGATTCCGCCTTGGGGAGGGTACCGGTGCTGCTGTATGCATGGAACTTCTGGATCTTGCCACGCGTATTCTTGCAGATATTAAGACCTTTGAGGAAGTAGGCATTTCCCAATGTCATTCGTCATCCCAATCCTCATAACCCGGGTATTGTTCCGGATTTTCCCCCGTTGCCTCGATGACCCGGGGATAAACAACACCGGGTTGTGCCTCTTTATCCTTGTGCCTGGTTTTATTGATCTGAAACACCCAGTTGTCGCCAAAATCAAACAGATAAAACAGCTTCATACCGGGTAGCATTGGCCAGGCACTGGATATGGGAACCCGCTGGTATGTATTGACCGGATGAAAGTCTTCCCAGTCCGGGGCCCCGCCCACCACCTGGGCCACATGCCGGGGGTGCCTTCCTATATAAAATTCAAACAAATGGTCATTATCAAAATCCACGGCCTTTTGAATGGCCTCGTGCAGGTCCAGAAACGATGCACGCCAGTCAATTTCTATCACCCGGACCCATTCCGGTTCCGCGCCCTGGAGTTTGATTCGCAATGTCCATATTTTCTTTGGCTGTTTCAGGTATACAATGTTGTTCATTTTTTTACGGCCCCTTTTCTTTTAGGCTTAAAAACGGGTTACCTTATACATTCAACCCGGTGTAAAGGCCAGCGTAAAAGAACCTTTTTGCCTTGAATCATTGACATTGCAACCTGGATACCTTTATTTAACCTTGTTATTGAACCTTGGGGACAGGGATACAATAAATAACTTGTAAACAGGTTGTATTTTTTTCACACGCCATTATATTAACGACTCTTCACTGGCACGGTTTTTTCGGGTCGTGCAGTAACAAAATAAATTAGGGCAAAACCACATGAAATTTGACACCTATGCAATAAACAGCACCCTGAAAAAAAATCTGAAAGAACAGGGGTTTATCAGGCCCACAGATATTCAGTACAAAGCGATTCCCTCTATATTAAAAGGTGAAGACGTCCTGGCCATTGCACAGACCGGAACCGGAAAAACCGTTGCATTTGCAGTGCCTGTTATAAATACCATCCTAAACCTGAGGAAAACCCAAAAGAAACCAGGCATCCAAAGTATTATCATGGTTCCCACCAGGGAGTTGGCTGTGCAGATACAGGATGTCTTTATGGTGTTATGCCGCAAAACGAGGGTTAAACCCTTTGCCGTTTTCGGCGGGGTGGAACAGGATAAACAGATTCAAGAACTCGTAAAAGGGGTTGATATTCTGATTGCCACGCCGGGCCGCATGTTTGACCTGATCAGCCAGAAAGCCATTGATATCAGCCAGGTTAAAATTTTAATCCTTGATGAAGCGGATCAAATGCTGGCCAAAGGATTTTTTGATGATATCCAGTGTATCAAACGCCTTTTAAAACAACGGCACCAGACCCTGTTTTTTTCAGCAACAATAGACAAGAACATCAAGAAGCTGGCCTATTCACAGGTTACGTCATCTGCCGTACGCATCCAGATATCGCCTGATGATCCGGTATCAAAAAATGTATCCCACTATGTGTTTTTTGTGGAAATGGACGATAAACGCTTTTTTTTGCGCAAATTCATCCGGGAAAATCCGGAAAGCAAAATCCTGATTTTTGTCAGGACCACCGTACGGGCCGAACGGGTGGCCAAAGCCCTGGAAAGAGCAGACATAAACGCGTTGACCATTTATGGCAAAAAAGACCAGGACCAGCGGCTGGCGGTTTTGACCCGGTTTAAACAGGGTGATGACAAAATACTTATTGCCACAGATGTGTCAGCCCGGGGCATTGATATCCCCAATGTTGACTATGTGATCAATTATGATCTTCCCGAACAAAAAGAAATTTATGTCCACAGGGTGGGCAGAACCGGCCGCGGGCGATCCAAGGGTAAGGCCATATCCTTTTGCAGCAGCCAGGAAAAAGACCTGTTAACGCAAATCCAGGAGTTTATAGGCAAACCAGTAGAAAAAATAGCAGTTTCCAAGGACGAATACGCCTTTACGGTTGACGTCACAGACACATCAAAAGATATCAGAGACATGATCCTGGCAAACGAAGAATGGGAAAAGAAAAAAAGACGCCGGAAAAAAAAATAACCCATTGGATCTACTCCACAATACCAATATGACCTGTTTTTTCAAAATGCACGGCGCAGCGGACCAGTTCGCTTGCATGTTTAATATTAAGCTTTTTTTTAATACGCTCCCTGTAGGTACCAATGGTTTTGATACTTAAAAACAGGCGCTCGGCAATTTCCCGGGTTGAAAATCCCCTGCCGATCAGCTTGAAAACCTGAAGCTCCCGGTCGGTTAAACGGTCGAATGGGCTTTTTTCCTGTGCCTTGGGCGGATTGGACATGGATAAAAGAATATGTTCTTTGACTTTTTCATTGAGATAAATTTTTCCGGCAAGCAGAAGATGGATGGCCTTGACAACGGACTCCACAGCCTCCTGTTTCATGATGTAGCCATGGGCGCCCGCAGACAAGGCCCTGGGCGCATAAAGGTATTCATCATGCATGGAAAGCACCAGCACAGGAATATGACTGTGATGCTGTTTCACATATTTAATCAGATCAAGGCCGTCAGACTGTTTTAAGGAAAGATCCGCAATGATCAGGTCCGGGTTGATATGATTTATTTCATCAATGGCCGGCTCAACATCGCTGGCACTGCCGT
This sequence comes from Desulfobacter sp., assembly GCF_050177295.1. NCBI lineage: Bacteria > Pseudomonadati > Thermodesulfobacteriota > Desulfobacteria > Desulfobacterales > Desulfobacteraceae > Desulfobacter > Desulfobacter sp. Next base: position 3,626 of record NZ_JBFXHE010000010.1, on the reverse strand, counting down.
ACGCGGCTAAGTCACTTTCCTGATTAATCAACTCCGCCAGGCCCAGCCTGAAAATGGGATGATCTTCCACCAGCAGGATTTTCTTTTTTTCGGACATATACCATCCGTATTGGCTGTAACTGTGAGATCGTTGGTTATTCTATATCACCAACCAGGAATGAATACCAGTGTTTTCAGGCACTGGAAGGCCCAATGACCACGTAGCTGAACTAAGTGCCAACTTTTTTTCGGATGGGTTCAACGGAAATACGACTTCCTTTCTTAGGATGATTCAGATTTTTCATACGCTCAAAAATACCCAACTTTTGATAAAAATATAGATATTGGGGATGGTCGGCTTGTTAAATTTAGCCCAGTAAATGCAGGCCGCTACAGGTAAATTTTCCAAAGACTAAGTTCAGCCCATAATGGATATTGACAAATCCATTTAAGCAGATTACAAACCTAATAAGAACTAACTTAAATAGATTAAAATTAAATTATGAATCTGATACAGACCTTAAAAGCGATAGCTGATGAAAACCGGATGAAAATTCTGACCATGTTACTGGGTGGAAATTTTTGTGTCGGTGCGCTGGCCGGTCAGCTCAATATTTCCAAGCCAGCGGTTTCACAGCATTTAAAAATCCTGCGTAAGGCTGGATTAATCAAAGGGGAAAAGCGTGGTTACTGGACCCACTACATGGTGGAAAGGCAAATGATTGCTGAGATTTCCGAACAACTTCGGAAGTTGAGCGCCCAACCGCAGCCCTTTCAGATCATATGCGCAAAACACGAAGAGCCATCAGAAGACCCATCAATTGATAAAACCCAAACAAAGGATGTTATGATGTGCCAGAATTGTTGCCAGCAACCGGATAACTTAAAAGAAAAACCGGAAACCTGCAGCCCGGAGCAGATCCTGGAATGCCATGGTGATGCCGAGGCCCACCCCGGCATCAAAGGAGAATGCGGGCCAAAAGAGGATAAAAGGGTATAAAAAATATGAGTGAATCCATTTATGTAGAGAATTTAACCAAGCATTTCGAAACGGTCGAAGCCGTTGACGGCATATCTTTCAGTGTAAAAGAAGGCGAATTGTTTGGTTTTTTAGGTCCAAACGGAGCCGGTAAAACAACAACCATTAATATGCTTACAGGACTGGCACACCCTGACGCCGGAACCATTAACATCAGCGGCATCGACTGCACCAGGAAGCCGCGAGCTGCTCAACACCTGATCGGTGTGGTTCCCGACGAAAGTAACCTGTACCCGGAGCTCTCCGGTTTTGACAATCTGTGCTTTTGCGCCGCCCTGTATGGCATGGGCAAGGCCGAGCGACAGGCGAAAGCGAAGAAGCTGCTCGAAGCCTTCGATCTGACCAAGGCGGCCGGACGCAAGTTCGGCGGCTATTCCAAAGGAATGAAACGCAGGCTGACCATTGCCGCCGGAATCATCCACAGGCCGAAAATCCTGTTTCTGGATGAACCCACCACGGGTATTGATGTCGCCAGCGCCAGGCAGTTGCGCCAGCTTATCGGTGATCTGCACAAAAACGGAACGACCATCTTTCTGACCACCCATTATATTGAGGAGGCGGAGCGGTTATGTGACCGAATCGCTTTCATCATGTCGGGCCGTATTGTCCGGGTCGACACCGTCGCGAACCTTGTTCAGCCCATTCGTGAAAAACATGTAATGCAGATAACCTGCGCAAACGGCGTGAATAATTTTTCAAACCGGCTTGCAGAGGAATTCCCCGGCCAGAATTTTACCAGCCCGGAGCCCGGATTAATCCAAGTGGAGGCGGATTCGCCTATTCGAGTCGGGCCGCTGGTGCGATTCCTTGAGGATAGCGGGGCCGAGGTAGCGGAGGCCAGAAGAATCAGACCAAGCCTTGAGGATGTCTTTGTCCAGATCACCGGGGTCGGTGCGGACGTCATGCGCAAGGAAAAAGAAAAATTAGGAGGAAACAAATGAAACGCTGGATTGCTTTCTGGAATATACTGGCCAAGGATTTCCGCACCTACTATCTGAAGCCGCCGAACATCAGTTGGGGGCTTATCTTTCCCCTGGCCTGGACTGGCATGTTTTTCATCAAATCCGGAAAAGGTCTGGAGAGTATTTCTTCGATACTCCCGGGGGTGATTGCCCTGTCCATTTTGTTCGGCACGACCTCCCTGCTCGCGGTAACCGTGACCTTTGAGAAAAAAAACCGTTCCTTCGAGCGGCTGTTGCTGGCCCCCATCCCTCTTGAACTGCTGATGCTGGCCAAGACCAGCGGAGCTATTTTGTTCGGGGTGGTCAACGCCTTTGTGCCCATACTCATGGCGGTGTTTCTGATCGACCTGGGCCATGTGGACTGGTTGGTCTTTGTTCCGGCGGTGTTTCTGATCTCCGTGGCGTCGACCTTTCTGGGCCTGTTTATCGCGGTGGCGGTCAGCGAGGTATTCGAGGCCCAGACCTTTTCCAATTTCTTCCGTTTTCCCATGATTTTTCTGTGCGGATTGTTTTTTCCCATCAGCACCCTTCCGGTTTTTCTCAAGCCTCTCTCCTACGCGCTTCCCCTGACCTATGGAGCGGACATGCTCCACGGAGCCATCCATGGCGGGAATATGTTTTCCGTTCCAATCGATATGGCGATCCTCGCCGCGTTCTGTGCCGGTTTGTTCATGGTGAGTCTCGGTAATATCAGGAGGCGCTGGATTGCCTGATTCGCCGGAAAGCGATGAGTTTCGGGTGTGTCCCACCTTTTACATGGCAATAATCATTAAATACCAACATTACTTGAAAAATCAAATTGTTATAGTGCAGTTGAGGTCGTACGGTTGAAAATCTACAAATTTTGTAGATCGGCCATGTAATATACTGTATTAAAATAAGAATAATTCCAAAGCATCACAAATCCTTATGTAAAAGGTGGGACACACCCAAAATATGCCAAAAGAAATTACACATTTTGCCCTGGCTGACCATGTGAGCCGTGTTCTGCCCAAAGCTTCAAAATTTTTCCAGCCGCTTCAAACATTTCCATTTATATTTCTTCTTGGGGCGGTGTGTCCGGATTCGCCGTTCTATTATCTGGCAGGCCCGCAAAAAAAACAGGTTCAGGCTTTGGCCGGCCCGTTTCACCGGCCAGGCAAAGAAGCCCTTGTGCCGGTGCTGAAATTTTTGAACCATCATTACACTCCCGCAGCTCTGGCACTTGCCGCCGGCGCTGTGTGCCACATCATGTCAGACACAACCTTTCACCCATTGGTTTACTATTATGCGGGTATGAACGGGATTCACACCGGGGCCACAGCCAGGCACAGGTATTTTGAAACCGCCATGGATGTTCATTTTCAATATCTGTTCCCCGGGAAAACCCGTCTGTATCCAATTATCAGGCAGGCAATAATTTCAAAACCAAAGCTGTATCAGCTTATGTCCAGCCTGTTTTTTCCCCAATGCCCCAACACCTCTTTTTTGAAACACGCCCTGCAATGGCACGCGATGGTTCATGCACTGTTTGGCGCCTCTGTCATACGCAAGGGGACGATAAAGATGGCCGGCACCTCACATCCTGTACCTGATTCTTCCGCAGGATTGATTTATCCTTTCAGCAAACCCTGCTTTTTGCCGTTTTTTTCAGGCCGGCTTAAATA
>NZ_JBFXHE010000009.1:0-31567 GCF_050177295.1 Desulfobacter sp. | reverse complement strand
TGATAGCGGTAAAAAATCTGATATGCATGAGCTAATAGGCCAGTCACCAGAGTTGTATCACGAATTTCAACCAGCATGTTATAGCCATAATCCTGATCGCCAATTTTAGCCAAAAGGGTTCTGTCATCTGTCCCTGATGGGTTAAAGGAGCCGATGAAGACATGAGGCTCCGGGTGGCTGAAATAATACAGTTTTTCATGGAGCCTGCTGCGTTGCCAAAGAATATTTTCCGGTATTCCATGCGTGAGAACCCGTAAGCCCGAACCTATTCCCGCAATACCGCCGAGTTGCTGTATAACAGGAGCATTGGCGCGCCCGGTCCGTGGTTGTCCTTCCATAACCACTCTGACGGTTACGCCGCGGCGGTGAGCACGAACCAAAGCTGCCGCCAGTGTATGATCACAAAAATAGTAAGTAACCCAGAAGATTTCTCCGCCGACAGGAACCTTCTCAATACTTTTTGCCAGGAGATTACGTAAAACGCCCTTTCGCTGACCGGGTCCACCAAAATGGGATATAAACTGTGTTTGTGGGAACGGTCTCATTTTTTTAAAAAATATAATAAAATTACATATTGGACTAGTTGGAGCCCAGTGCTCCGGTTGTGCTGGCCGATGTTATTGAATCCCACCCCGTCGGTATAAACGCAGGGACAAAATGCACATGGCCAGAACAGGGTGCCGTTTTAAAAAAGGGCTGACTTCCAGAGTAACCCCGGAATGACGCTTGATCTTCCACAAAATATAATCGACTCCACCCTCAAATGTCAGGGAGCCCTTGGCAAGTCGTAAAACAGAAAGAATTTTTCCCTGTGCTATCCTCATAGCCCAGGTTATACGGGAAATAAAACGCACTGAAGGGCGGATTTCTGCGGTGTACAGGGCCGTTCCCTTATTACTTCTTTCATTTACCTGATAGGGGGTGCCATCGAAGGCTTTACGGGTAATGTCTACAAAATATTCCGGTGTGACATCGAACAACCGAACCTGCTTGTCCGGCTGTTCAGCCCGGAACTCGGAGCGATAAGTCAGTTCAAGTCCTCTGCTCCAAAGCTCGCGGAGAGTAAATTCCTTTGGCAGGCGGGGTAATATTCTGATGACAAAGGTGATGACAGCCTGGCTAAAAGCTCTGTTCACCTGAGCTGCCACCGCATTATTTTTCACGTACACTATGGCCGTGGGCTGGCAGAAACGCGCCCAAAGATAGGAGTGGAACCACGTTAAAGAGGTTCCTCTCTGTAAATCGTTGAGAGATAATACCGCATATTTAGCCCTGACTGTTTGTTCTTTATACGGAACTTCCAGGTAAAAAACATTTGGTGGCAGCAGTTTGTTTATGGCAGTTTGTACGAAATTTTTATTGACGGAATCATAAGTGCTTACCAGGAGGTACAGGTCAAAAAGACCGTCGAGATCTTCTCCCTGACGGAAGCAGGAACCATAAAACAATATAGCCTGCACAGCATTGCCGTAGCGTGCCAGAATCTCTTCAGTAAGGCGATTGACCGCCGGTGATGACGGTCTTTTTGCAGAATTGTGCTGCATAACATCAAGAAGGCATAATGGAATTTCCATGATCACACTCGTAAAAAAGTTATTCTGCCGCCATATTCAAGCACGGTCGGTTTTTTTCTGGATTCCGGCGTGTAAATTTCACCATCCAGAGCAACACTGTCTTCAATATACAGCTCTATCTCATTAACATTGTGAGAATAGTATCCGTTCTCCTTTGTTCCTCTGTCGATCATATGACCTCTGGCCAAAAAGGGAAGAACCTGCGGTAAATATTTGGCCCTTGACCTGACCGCGGTAAACTGTAGCGGCCCGTTTTCAAAACCCCAAAAAGGGCGCAGGCCAAAAAAAAGTTTATTCAAGGTGCTGACAAATAATAGCATGAAATCTTCTTTTTGACACGGTTGCTTATTAAGACGTACCGATATATGAGTGGAGATGGCAAGTTGGCTGCGCTTGCAGATTATTTCCCATAAAAAACGGAAAATAGTCATGGATATACCTGGAATACCTCCTAGTTTTTTGTTGTGCAAATTTTTGCGGTAATAATGGATGCCCTGACTGATGGCTGCAGCTCCGAAAAACATACCGTATTTCACTTCGTGGCCTGGAACGTGTAAACGGAGGACTGGTCTTTGTATCCTGGTAATTTTACCACTACCGCTCTGCGCCCATTGGAGAAGGCGGTGCACCGCTTTTGCCTGATCTCCTGATATGCCGACATCACCGGCAATCATATTGGTTGTGCCGCCTGCGATCACGATGAGCTGTGGTTGAATTGCAAAGGGCTGATGATGGAAGAGAACCGTCAGAACTCCCTGCACAGTGCCGTCACCGCCGCTGATGATCAGGATATTTATATTTTTGCGGTTAAAATCGATCAGGGCATCGTATATATCCTGGGGAGTTTCAACCTGTTGCACCAATACATCGGGATATTTCCGGATTGTTTGAGCTATGGCTGCCAACCTCTGACTGTTTTTACCACTCAGGGGGTTGATGAGCGCTCCGACACGTGGTGTATTGCCAGATTCCAGGGGCGATGGGGTCATATTTCTATTCAAGGAAAAGGGTCGAGTGGTCTGAATTATTTGGAGGAATGCCTGGCAAATAAACGAACAGCAAGGGATTGCTCATATTTGGGTGTATTGGCCTCTGATAACCAGGACCTGAGCGAACCTGTTCGCAAACGCGCGCGCCAGGCTAACGTTAATCGTCCAAGAAGAAATATAGTGGTGGTAACCGTCCAGAAAGTAACAGCCAAAAGGCCCAGATCCGGACGTCCCGCAAGAAAGCTGATGGTCAGAAAAATCATGTTTGGATTGCGTCTGGCAGTTATCAGCCTGAAATATGCATCAATCGGCTGCCAGCAGAAGATACCAAAGCTGCCGCCCAGAAACCAATTGAATGAGCCTTCGATTAAACGTCCAATTATATAACCGATCATCATGGAATAAAATAGAGTAGTCAATGAGATGTTCATTCCGGAAATCTGGTCAGAACCCAGACCCAGACCCCAGAGGATGTACCAGATCGGGGGATGAATTATGTCAATAAGATGATCAAAATAGTGGCCAAATTTACTTGATGTAACGGTAACACGAGCCAGCTTGCCATCCACCGTGTCCAGAAAAGTCATCAGCCACCCTGCCAGCAATCCCCATCCATACTGGCCGCGGGCAAAACATATTCCCGCAGAGATGACCAGTAAAAGACCGATCAAGGTTACATGGTTGGGTTTGATGTGCAGATGAACACAGCAGCGGACAACCCATTTGGCCGGGCAGGGCCATGCCCATTTTGTCACTAAATCGGTAATTCCCTTATACGACCAGTCGAAAAGCCGGCTTTCCAGATCCTGTTTCCCTGCCGCTGTGATTGGCAGAACAAAAGGCAGTTCGAACTTGCGTAATTTTTCCTGAAAGGCAATTGAGATGGTAGCCGGGGTCTGGACCTGCACGCCGGGCAGAGTGCCGATATCTGCTTTTTTTTCTATAACCGCCAGAGCCTGCAGAGCAAGGGAGGCGGGAATATTGGCGGCGACAACTGACTTTTGCGGGCCATTCTCCAGATGCAGGACAATGTTCGGCGTGGTAGCCAGATATTTTATCAATCGGTCGTCGAAGAGATAGTCTCCTCTTAGTATCAGGACAGAATCGTTGTCATGGAGGGAATCCAAATTTTCTGTGATACGTTGTATATCAGTTCCTTTTAACACCTTTTCAATTCTCTCTTCCGAGGTAAGGCCCCATATTTTTACAGGGCACTTATGCGAGAAATAAATAAATAAACCCATATCAACACTTTTTTTGAATTATTAATTAATAAATGGTGTAACACAAATAGGACTTTGCAAAAAGAAATCATAATCTGTATAGGTAGGTTATGGTTTCAACTCTCTCAAATACTGCAAAGTTCGGCAGCACTGTCAATAAAACGGCTGAAAACGACGCCGGGAAAAGTTTTATCCTTGCCCATTTTTCCGATCCGCATTTGGCCTGTGTTGATCATATTAAAACACGTGATCTTTTCAATAAAAGGCTTTGGGGTTATCTGCGATGGAAGCTGAAACGCCGAACCGGGCACAGTGATGAACTCCTTACCTGTTTATACAAAGACCTGCAACGGATAAAACCAGACCACATTGCAATTACCGGTGATCTCACCCAGCTGGGGCTGCCGGTTGAATTTGAAATGGCCCGGGACTGGCTGCACAATCTCGGCAGCGCAGGCAAAATAACCGTCGTCCCCGGCAATCATGATACTTATGTAAAGTCGGATTGGCGGGAAACTTTTGCACACTGGCTGGATTATATGGCAGCCGATGAGCAGGAGCAACCGGCCAATTTAATAACCAGCCTGGACGAGCTTTTTCCGACTCTGCAAATACGTAACCAGTTTGCTTTGATCGGTATAAATACCGCATGCCCCAGTGGACCCCATCTTGCTACCGGGACAATCGGCGCAAGGCAGTTAAAAAAATTGGATCTTATCTTAAAACATCTCTCTAGTCAACGTCTTTTCCGTATTATACTGATTCACCATCCGCCGATAGACGGTATAGTCAGCTGGCGGCGGAGCTTGACCGATGCAGCATCCCTGCGTTTGATACTGGAACGCTATGGCGCTGAGTTGATTCTGTTTGGGCATGCACATATGACAGTGCAGACTTGCCTGGCTGCCTCAACAGGTTTCATTCCGGTTATGGGAGCACCATCGGTCTCCTCTGTAAGCTGTACAGACAAGAAGCGGTCCCGCTATTGCCTCTATGAGATCAATGCGACTGATACGGGCTGGAAGGTTCGCCATGAAGAGCGGGTCTTTTCGCTGGAGCAACAGTGCTTTGTCGACTGCCGGCAACAAAATTTTTCTGGCTCATCGCGGATTAGTGTGACAAACACCTAACCCTGTGAGTATACCCATTTTTCAGTGATTAAGCTCAAGGTTTGACTCTCTTGAATGAAGCAGTTGCTCCATGAGATGCATGATTGAAAAAATGGCGGGTGTTAAGTGGCGCGCAAATACGGTATATCTAGTTTCAGTATCACTCAAGGGAATTTTTGATAAAGGTAACATATCCTGATTATAGCGGATTTGGGGGACCCGTCCGTAAGCCTCTCAATGAACCCGAAATCAAAAGGTTCTGAAGCCAATTTTCATGGTACTTAAATTCGTTAACTCTTTTAAAAGAACTCACATAGCTTTTTTGCTTTACCGTCCATGGATTGAGTGGAGCAAAATTTGGGATAAGTGCCCAGGCACGTATGCTGAGATTGGCAGATTTTATAGTGCTGTGAAAATACTTGGTACTGAATAAATGACGATCCATCCGTTGCATCAGCCGGGCCACCATGTTACTCGTTCTATGTGCGCCAGGAAAATCATAGGCTTGGGAAAACTGTGGAAGATTATCTCGGAGCTTCTTGATTTTGAGTGAAATGACGTCCGGAACTTCATTTGCAGAATAGCACGGTTATCTTGGGAAACAACGTTTTCCAGGCATTCTGCGTCGATTGCCATCCGTCGGTATTGACAGTGTCCGGCTGATATGCCGGATTAATGCATTCAGCTTCCTTTTTTACAAATCCAGTCATATAGGGCATCGCAAAAGACGGCATTATTGTATAACAGACACCAGCTATCACTATTCTTCTGACTTTCAGTTTCAGTTTTTTTGAGACTCTGATCTCCTTCATTTTGTATCCGAAGGCGATTTCGGGCGGAAAAAGTTCAGGATGTTCCTTGGTTAGCATGCTTAATACTATCCGAAATTGGATGGCATATTGAATGATGATGTAATATTGTGCTTGACAAACGCGCATACAAATAGTTCGATTCGGTCCGGGAGTGGTGTTAGAGGGTGAAATCATCATTTTCCTTAATTGTTATAGTTGCTGTTAGTGCTTCAACCATAACTCAGGAAATGAATTTTCCAGTCTATTTCATCGCTCCCCGACCCAGTCCCCCAAATCCGCTATAATCAGGATTGTTGGTTGCAATTGTATGAAACTGGTGATGCTTATGGTATTATTATTCCCTAAAAAAAAATTGGTTCCGCAGACCCCGCCCCCTGGATGCCAATGGTCCATCGGTATCTACGAGGGTGTTTCTCCTTTTGCCTTACAGCCGCCTGACAAGAGAACCAACCCTATTCTATGCCCCTGTGATGTGTCCGATGGCCAGGCACGACTTGTCGCAGACCCTTTTGGTGTCCAGTATGAGGGTAAGCACTACCTTTTTTTTGAAGCTGAGGTGAAAACTGAAACCGGTTATAAGGGAAAAATAGCCGTGGCAAGCAGTGAGAATGGGGACACATGGCAGTATGAGAAAGTTGTCCTTGATGAGCCTTTTCACCTCTCTTATCCTTACGTATTTATCCGGGAGAATCAGTTTTATCTTATTCCTGAATCCAGACAATCCCGGCAGATTCGTCTGTATCGGGCTGTAGGTTTTCCTTTTCACTGGGAACTGGACACCATATTATTGAAAGGCAAACGCTTTGCAGACAACAGCCTTTTTTTCTATGATGATATCTGGTGGTTGTTTACAGACTCGGGGAATTCAACCCTTAGGCTCTATTTTTCCCACCATTTAAAAGGTCCCTACAAACAGCATCGGAAAAGTCCGATACGCAAAAAAGATCCCCATTATGCGCGACCTGCAGGACGGGTTGTTTTGTATCAAAATGACCCGATTCGTTTTGCCCAGGATGCCTTTCCCATATATGGGAGCAAGGTCTGGGGCTTTAAGATCACCACATTGACGACGAAAGCCTACCAGGAAGAAGCTGTTGCCGCCCCTGTCCTTGATGCTTCAGGGTCTGGGTGGAACAGCCATGGCATGCATACTGTTGATGCAACCCAGTTACCGGATGGTTCATGGCGGGCCTATGTTGATGGATATGGCTCAAGTAACGTAAGTGTATAGGGTGCAAGTTAATCCCGGTGATTGAAGTGAATCCAAACATTCATATTGAAGAGTGTATATGCCCATTTGAAAGGAACGCAATATGCACAGTGAACATATGCGGCAAAAATTAACCCTAATGTACAATCTGCTGCTTCGGCCTAAAAGGGTTTTTAACCTGATGGTCAAGGAAATTGAAACCCTTCTGGGTTGCGACAGACTGCATTATTATCCCAGTGCCTTGACGATTGATGTCGGCAATGTCTGTAACCTGAAATGTCCCTTGTGTCCCACAGGACGCGGTGACAAAGGGGTGGAAAGAGGCTTTATGCCCTTTGAACAGTTTCAACGGATCCTCAGTGAGGTGGGGCCTTATCTGACGGATCTGGACCTGCATAACTGGGGGGAGCCACTGCTGAATAAGGACCTTGTTGCCATGGTTCGTCTGGCAAAGAAAAAAGGCATTACGGTAAATATCAGCTCCAATCTGATGCGGCTCGATGAACAGAGTGCAGAGGCGTTGATTGCAGCAAAAATAGAAAAGATTTTTATCTCCCTTGATGCCGCATCTCCGGAAACCTATAAAATATACAGGGTCGGCGGTGATTTTGACACTGTGATTGAGCATATCCGTCTGCTGCTTGCTGCCAAGAAAAAATTGAATCTTTACTATACACGACTGAAAATTTTGTTTCATGTTTTTCGCCATAATGAGCACGAAGTTGAGAAAATCAAACAATTGAGCAAGGAACTCGGCGTTGAACTGGCCATCAATATGATCCGTCCGGATATGGGAAAGGAGATATTTGATGATGTAAAACAGGCCATTGAAAGGGATGGTAAATGGCTGCCGGAAAATTCGGAATATTGCCCATTTGATATGGTGTCACAGGAAAAGAAGATTGTCCGTTCCTGCAGGGCGTTGTGGAAAACTGCGGTGATCAACTGGAATGGGAATGTTTTTCCCTGCTGTTCTGTGTTTGGTGATCAGTATCAATTTGGCAATGTTTTCACCGAGTCGTTTCGCACTATATGGAATAATGAGCACTATATTGCCGCACGAAAAGAAGTCAAAGGCCGGATTGAAAACAGTTCAACCATCTGCCATATCTGCCGGCGTACCGGTTATCTCCATTTTTAGTCCGAATCCTCTTGCCGGATTGTTTGCGGTGCAAACAAGGTGGCACTCATTAAGGCAAAAAACCAGCCTTCTGCACTGTCCTGGAGCGGAGATGCTATCATGCAGGCTGTCATGATGGTTAAGACAAGGCCCCGGGCAAGCAGTATCCTTGCCTTTTTTTTTAAAGATGCCGCATACCACCATTGGATGGTGAAAAAATATAGAAGAATCAGTATGCCAACCAGGCCGAATTGAACGCCGGCCATTAAAAATTCGTTATGGGGATTGTCTGATCGATTGAACCGGGTGCCTTTTATCAATTCGGAATAGGCGGTTTGAAAGCTGCCTGTGCCTGTACCGATGAACGGCCTTTTTTTGATGAGTTTAAGCGAGTTTGTGTAGAGTTCAAGGCGCAGTCCTGAGGATGAGGACACACTTGCAGGTTCTCCATAATTCCATGCCTTTATTTCATTGACTGCGATACAGGCTCTTGTCAACAGTGGATTGGATGGATAGATCCATATTAAAAGCCCCATACAAAGGCAGGTGATAAAGAACCCTGCAATGCTTTTCCGGTTGCTCCAGGAGAAAAAATAGTACGTAAGAAGGATAAGGGTAATCAGGTGGCCGGTTCGTCCGTTCACCATAAATAATACATTAATTAAGGCCAGGCAACTGAACCCTGACCATAAGAACCGTGCTTTACGTGTTATAGCGGATTTGGCCAGCACTGCCGTAACAAATACGGTAAATGCCATGAATGTATTGTGTTTAATGTGGTCATGGAAAACATAACAGTCAAGCGGGTTGCCTTTTACAGGTATAAAGTGCGGCACCATGCTGATCCGTATCAGATACGAGAGAGCAAGAACCAATCCCATGGCGCCAATAAATGACATTAAAACAGCCCGGTTATTTTTTTCTTCTTTTAAGTATATCATGGCCATGGTTATGAACAGGAACTTACCGCCGTTCTGGATGCTCTCAAATATTTTTTCCTGCCCGGCATGGGTATAGGAAAGTCCTGCTATGTGAATCAGGAAAAATGCACAGCCAGCCATAGCCACAGGGTTTGATTTTAGGATAACTGCCAATTCTTTTAATGATTTTTTAAAGTTGTCCAGAATCCAGAATAAAAGGAAAATTCCTAGAACCATATAGCTTGCGGCCGTGGATACAGGGATGATAAATGCGAGTAGAGCCAGTGCAGCGCTGCAGATTTTGCTCAAATTCATGTGAGATAATAATTTATTATTCATTCGGTTATATTGTGATCAGGAATTAAAAAAAAATTTAATGGGCATATTTATGTAAAAACAATGGGGCATACCATACAACAACAGGCAATAATATTGTAGCGATAATTACTTCTTTTGTTTACAATACTATTCTTACAGACAACCGATAATTATTTGAACGACTTGAACAGGAATTTGGTATGCTTGATCTTGAGTTAAAAAGCGCTTTCTTAGTCCCCTTTTTTGGCGAACTTCCCGCGTATTTTCCGTTCTGGGCTAAATCATGTGAATTAAACCATCATCATTTCCACTGGTTTGTCTATAATGACAGGATCACGAAATCCAAAGCCCTTAATCCGGCAGTTACGCTCATTCGATACCAGTTCGAGGAGATGGTTGCCGATTTTAAGCAGCGGTTGGATATAACCATACCCGGCTGTTTTCTTCGCAGGGTCTGTGATTACCGGCTTATGTTTTATTTTTTACGGGATGACAAAGAAGAACTGGACCGCTATGGCTTTATCGGGTTTACAGACATGGACCTTGTGTATGGACAGCTTTGGGACTGCATGCCTGAAAATATGGCATCCCATTCCATGATCAGTGCAGATAATGACCGGCCGTGCGGGCCGTTTACCTTGATCAATCGTTCACAAATGCATTCACTTAAAGAATATAAATATATAAAAAAACACATGGAGCCGGAAGAGCACAGGACGTTTAATGAATCAAGGGATCTGCTGCAGGTGGTTTCCGGCAACCTCCCGCCATACTGCCGGGCTGATCTGCTGCAGCCGACAATGACCAGGGGCGTGAGTAATACGAAAGTTTACGCTATATGGGAAAAAGGGAAGGTGACTATTTATGATATCTATTGCAACCGTTTGGAAGCCGGTTTTTTTCATTTTTCCCGGTATAAGGACAAAAAGCGGTTTGTCATTGACACGGATGCGTTGCACCATGACCGCTGGGGTGTTTTTAAATTCGGTATTACCGGATTTACATCCCGTTGGAATAGGACTAAAATGAATTTTTCGTTGTTGATATAGCCATTGCCGTGAGAAACGTAATTAAAGGAGATAAGATGAAAGGGATGCTGACCTTTGAGGCCCTGGCAGCCAAAAAAGAGACAATTGCAGTCGTGGGGTTGGGCTATGTGGGGTTGCCCTTGGCGGTTCATCTTTCACGGCATTTTAATGTGGTTGGCTATGATTATAACGCCGGCCGTATTGCCGAACTTAAAAAAGGCAGGGACCGCACCCTTGAAGTCTGTGATGAAGATATGGCAACAGCCGCAATCACCTACACGGATGATGCTGAAGTCCTGGGCCACTGCCGCTTGATTATCGTGGCCGTACCTACTCCCATTGATCAGTATCGTATTCCCGATCTGACGCCGTTGCGCAGCGCCTCCGAAAGCACAGGCCGTCACCTGAGCCCTGGCAGCTGTGTGGTCTTTGAGTCCACGGTTTACCCGGGTGCCACAGAAGAATTTTGTGTGCCGATTATCGAAGAAACCTCCGGGTTGACGTTAGGTAAGGATTTTTCCGTGGGCTACTCACCGGAGCGGATTAACCCCGGGGATAAATTGCATACGGTTGATACCATTTTAAAGATCGTCTCCGGCTCTGACCCGGCAACCGCTGACCTGTTGGAAAAGGTTTACGGAAAAATAGTCAAAGCGGGCATCCATGTCGCCCCCAGCATAAAAGTGGCTGAAGCCGCCAAGGTCATTGAAAATACCCAGCGGGATATAAATATCGCTTTAATGAACGAACTGTCCATGATTTTTGATATCATGGGGATTGATACCCTGGATGTACTTGAAGCTGCCGGTACCAAATGGAATTTTTTGCCTTTCAGGCCTGGTCTGGTTGGCGGGCACTGCATTGGTGTTGATCCCTACTATTTGACGTTCAAAGCGGAGTCAATAGGCTATCACCCGGAGATGATTCTGGCCGGACGGCGTGTTAATGACGGCATGGGCAAGTATATTGCTGAGCGTCTGGTCAAAATAATGATCAAGGAGGGCAAGCAGATCAACCACACCCGGGTGGGGGTCCTCGGTATAACATTTAAGGAGGATGTGCCGGATTTGCGCAACACCCGTGTGGTTGATATCATTGCCGAGCTGGAAGACTATGGTGTGGAAGTAATTGTTCATGATCCCATGGCCGATCCCGGGGAAGCCAGGGGATATTACGGTATTGATTTGAAACCCATAGGCGCTTTTAAGGATGTAGATGCGCTGGTTGTTGCCGTGGCCCACAAAAACTACCGGGCCATGGGATTGGGCGGTCTTGCCGGGTTATGCAGTACAAAACATCCCCCGGTTATTTTGGACGTTAAAAGCGTTTTTAATCCAAAGGCGGCTGCTACCCAGGGAATTATTTACTGGCGGTTGTAAGAGATAAAACGGCTTTGTATTTGCCGGATTTCAGGTATTGTTAAAGTGGGACTGGTAGATGCGGATAATTTTTTGCCCCATGGTCTCAATGGTATGGCAGCGTTTCATTTTTTGTTCTGCGTTTTGTGCACGCTCATTTGTTGCCTCTGGGTGATCAATTGTTTTAATAATCATCTCACATAGTTGACAGGACTGCCCTACGTTAAAAAGCAGGCCGGTTTCATCATGGGTGATGATATCTGCAATCCCTCCAGTCCTGGATCCAATCACCGGACATAAGGCATACATCGCCTCAATCAGGACCTGGGGGATTCCTTCAAACACGGATGGCAGAATCTTGCAGTCCAGGGAACGGTAAAACGGCCAGACATTTTCCTGGAATCCAATAAAATGTACTCTGTTCTCAATATTCAGATCCCGGGCAAGTTCCGACATCCGGCCCAGAAAAGACGCTTCTCCGGTGCCGGCAATGACCAGGTGGTGGGGAATATGCCTGGCTGCTTTCTGAAATCCTTGTAAAAGGGTGTCCACGCCCTTGTCCTGGGACACCCGGCCGGCAAACCCGATAAAGCGCGCACAAGGATCAAGGTTAAGTTTCGCTGCCAGGTTTTTTCTCTCCTCATCCTTTGGACTAAGCGCCGCAGGTTCAACAATACCGGAAGGGATTGAAAAAACCTGCTGAGCCGAAAGGTTAAAAACGTCTTGAAGGTGACGCCTGGTATAATCTGCTGTGGTGAACGTATAATGGCTTAATTTTTTGTAAAGCAGCCGATTATACCAGGTATTGCTAACCGGCGTACTGATGTGACGTGATAAAATTCTGCAAGGTACAAGGGCTTTTTTAGCTGCCGGTAACGCTATTTTTGAATCTGTATTCCCATGGGTGTTGACAATGTGAGGCTTCTCTTGATTAAAAATGCGAATAAGGCGGCTGTAATCGGATAATGCAGACAAGCGTTTGAAAGACATTGGGTATAGGTTAAGTCCATGCCCTTTTGCCCTTTGGAGCAAGGGGGTATTTTCAGGTGCTATAATGATGACCTGGTGTCCTTTGTCCGCCATCCATAAAGATTCGTTCAGCACTCTTTTTTCAAGTCCCCCCCAATCTGTGTGGCAGGTGGTATGGATAATTTTATACAGGTGTGATTTCATAGGCGCTTGTTTGAAATTGCCGATCAATTTTTGCCTGGCGCAACCGGTAGATACGCAAGATATCCTTGCCCATGGCATCCATGGCGTAATGTTTTTTAACCAGATCCTGGGCCGCCTGGACCAGGGGCTGGACAGCCCGGGGGGTATTCAGTATCCACCGGATGATTCCCGGCAGAGAACCGGGTTGCCCCGGATTAAAGACCCTGCCGGTTTTATAATTAATAAGAATATCCCTGATACCGGGGGTATCCGGACCAATTACCGGGCAGAAGTAAGCCATGGCCTTTGTCACCTCCCAAGGTACCCCCTGGTAAAAATTTTGGGGGTTGGGAAAATAGACACAGCAGTCCAGAGCCTGGTAGAAACCGGCATCATTCTCTTTTGTCAGTGGCAGCATATGCACACGGGGGGCTGCCTTTTCATCCATGGGATACTGATTTTCGTGAGTACCGGCGATCAGCAGATGATGACAAGGGAAGTGCCGGCTGAGCTGATCAGCGGTTCTGCAAAGCTGCTGTATATCTTGGGGATCTATTTTACCAAAGATTCCGATGAACCGGACACCTGTTTCCAGTTCAAGGGTGTTTGCCAGCTCCTGCCTGGCTGCTGTTTGGGCTGTTCTGTCTGTTCCCTCCGGGGCAGCGGCAATATCAGGCATGACAATGCCGTCGGGAATGGAGAAAATTTGCATGTCTGACAGGGAAAAGATCTGCTTCAGATGCGCGGTGCTGTCCTTGGAGGTGGTGAAAACATAGTGGCACCGTGTTTTATAAATTTTTTTGTTGGGCCAGGTGTTTTTAACCCGTTCCCCGTTGTGACGGGACATGATCCGGCAGGGGACACCCGTGGTCTGGGCTGCCTTTAAGGCAAGCTTGGCATCTCCTCTGCCGTGGGCATTGACCACAAAAGGGTGCTCGCCGGCAAATATTTGTTTGAGCTGGGCATATTCTCCGATTCTGACCAAAGACTTAAAGGACATGGGATAGACCTGCAATCCGTTTTGTTTGGCGTTTTCAAACAAAGGACTATTCCCCGGGGCAACAACGGCCACCTGGTGGCCGTTTTCTTTCATCCATAATGATTCGCAAAGGATTCGTTCTTCCCTGTTACCCCACAGAATTCGGCTCGACGTATGAATAATTTTGTAAAATGATTTCATGGATAATCAGCAGGATTCGCGCAGGATAGCTTCAACGCGTTCAATATCTTCGGGCAGATCAATTTCCGGTGAATCATATTGGGTGACCGCCACTTTTATGGGAAATCCGTATTCCATCACCCGAAGCTGCTCCAGCTTTTCCACCTGTTCGCAGGTGCCGCTGTCAAGGGTGACAATTTGGTCCAGAAAGGCTTTGGTGTATGCGTAAAATCCCAGATGTTTATAATAGGCCACATCAGTCTGGCCGTCCCTGGGAAAGGGAATCTGAGCCCGGGAAAAATACATGGCAAATCCCTGGCGGTTGAACACGACCTTTACGTCCTTGGGATCTGTAATCTCCCGGGGATTTTTGATTTTATACGCCAGGGTGGACATGGCAAGGCCGGGATTCTCGTCAAAGGGCCGGATCAAATCATCAAGGCTTTTGGGATCAAACACAGGCTGGTCCCCCTGGATATTGATGATGATATCTTCGGCAGCCGCACCAAGCATCCTGGCGGTTTCAGCCACCCGGTCCGTGCCTGACCGGCAGGTGTCCGGGGTCATCAGGGCTTCTCCGCCAAATGCCTTTACGGCTCTGACAATACGTTCGTCATCCGTGGCAACAATGGTTCTTGTCACCACGGATGATTTCCAGGCTTGTTCACATACCCGCTGGATCATGGGTTTGCCGGCAATGTCAACCAGGGGTTTGCCCCCAAGCCGGCTGGAACCAAAGCGTGCCGGGATCACTGCAATGGGCATGGGCTACATCTTTTCAAAAAGGCTGCGCGCCTTGTCACGGGTCATGATGCTTTTCCAGTCCTTGCCCAGGCAGTTTTCCCACAAAGGATCCAGGTTCAGGGCCACATTGATCATGGTCTCCATCTGATCCCCGGTAAGGTCCTTGGTCAGTCCCCTGGGAATGTCCACCCCTGTTTTTTCCATGATGGTTCGAAATTCTTTCACCCCGTCGGGATAGTATTCATCCAGAGTGTCAAAGGTGATGCAGCAGCCCACGCCGTGATGGGTGCCAAGCACATAGGAAAGACCATAGGACAGGGCATGGCAGGCACCCACCTGGGAGTAGGCAATGCTCATGCCGCCGAAAAAGGAGGCCATCATCAGTTTGTCCGCCGAATCAGGGTGGTTATCCACAAACACCTGGCGGCACAGATCCAGGGATTTTTCCCCGTAAGCTTTGGAAAATTCATTGATATAGGTGCCCTGCAACGACTCAATGCAGTGGATATAGCAGTCCATGCCGGTGTAGAAGTGCTGGGCTCTGGGCACGCCTGCGGCCAGTTCAGGGTCCAGGATCACCTGGTCAAACACTGTATAATCGGAGTTCAGTCCCAGTTTTTTCTCGGGTCCGGTGAGCACGGCTGTACGGGAGACTTCCGCGCCTGTGCCGGAAAGGGTGGGCACGGCCGCATGCCATACGGCAGGGTTCTTGATCAGATCCCATCCCTGGTACTCGGTGGATGAGCCTTCATTGGTGAGCATCAAAGAGACGGATTTGGCAAGGTCCATGGCGGAACCGCCCCCAATGCCGATGACTGCGCAGGGCAGGGCAGGGTTGAAACTTTTTGCTTTCCGGGTGAGTTTATCCACATAGCCTGTCTTGGGCTCATCCGCTACATTGACCCACAAAAGAAAATCATTGTCATGCAAGGGGATACGTTTTTCAAGAGCCTTGCCCTTAAATACATCATCCACAACAAAAACAGCCCAGTCTTCACCGGACTTGCGCCGGCCTGCCACCACCTCGTCAAGCTGGGCAAAACAGCCCCGGCCGAAAAGAATATTGGGAACCAGCTTAAAATTTCTGAACATTGATAAATCCTTAACTTATTGCTTTAACCCTAAAACGTGTTTGGGCGGCTTGTTATTTTAAAGCGTTTAATACAGCCTGGATACGTTTGTCCATATCATCTGCGGACCAGGAAAGCATGATCTGCATGGACAGGGTACGCTTCATGATATCTTCACTTTGCGCCAGGACAAGGCCGGCATAATCCGGCAGGCCGCCACTCAACTCAAAGGGAAGTCTGGCAGCGCGTTTCATTTCCTTGAGGTGATGCCATTTTTTATAATAATGCCAGTTATTGTCATACCAGTAGGCGCAAGGAGCCCCGTTTTCCGCAAGTTTTTTTGCCGCCTGCCTGGCCTGGTCTTGTGTGGGCATCAAAAAGCTCAAGAAGGTGGCGGAATCCCCGTCCGGGTCGGGAAGTGCGCGGAAGGTAACGCCTTTAATATCTTTCATGGCATCCTTGATGGCGGCTTTATTTTTTCTCTGGATCTCAACGATGCGGTTGAGTTTGCCTAACTGGGCAAGCCCCACCGCTGCATTCAGTTCGGATATCCTGTAGTTGGTGCCCATGATGGGGTGGTCATCCGCGCCCCGGTCTGGTCCGCCTAAATGGTCATGGCCATGGTCTGCATACTGGTGGCACCGGGTGTAAACCTCTTCGTCATTTGTGATAATGCCGCCGCCTTCTCCGCAGGTCACGGTTTTAACCGCGTCAAAGGAGAAACAGCCGGCCTTGCCGAATGTGCCCAAATGGCGGCCTTTGAAACTTGCGCCCAAGGACTGGCAGGCGTCTTCCAGGAGCACCAGGCCCTTTTTGTTGCAAAAGGCTTTGATTTCATCAATCCTTGCCATGGCCCCGCACATGTGCACCGGCACCACTGCCTTTGTCCGGGACGTGACTGCCGCTTCCAGGCGCTCCGGATCCAGGCAAAGGGTCTGGTCAATGTCTGCAAACACAGGCACAGCGCCTGCCTGGATCACGGCCTCAAATGTGGCCACAAAGGTAAACGGCGGTACAATGACCTCGTCCCCGGCCCCGATGCCGCAGGCCGCAAGGGCCGTACAAAGCGCCGCTGTTCCGCTGGCGCACAGATGGCTGAATCCGGCACCTGTTATCCGGGCCAGTTTTTTTTCAAATTCCAGGGCCTTGAAATGGCCGTTTCTGGCCCCTTCAAATCCGTACCTGAATAAAACCCCTGTTTCCAGTACATCATTGACCTGTTTGCGTTCCTCATCTGAAAATAATTCAAAGCCAGGCATGGGCTCTCCTTATGTTGCGATGTTGCATAAATTTTTCCGCACCGGTGCGGAAAAATTTGATAATTGACTATAAAAATGAGGGATTCATATCAAATCCGGGATATGTTTTCAAGGCAGATCCAAATATTGACTTTCATTTTTCTAATGCTTATAACCCTTTTATGGGCAAGGTTCAATATAAGGAATCAACTGCGGTTTTTTACCATGGCAGACAATAAACAGACACAGACATACCAGGGATATGAACAGGGACCTGTCCGCCCGGCCAATGATACATACAGCCTGCTGCTGCGCCTGATCCGGAACTGTCCGTGGAACCGCTGTTCCTTTTGTCCGGTATATAAAAAGCAGAAATTTTCCATACGCCCTGTGGAAGACATTATTAAAGACATTGACCTGGTTCGTACATACATTGACAGACTGCTTCAGGAAAATGCCCTGCCCATTGCCTTTGACCAGGAACGAATTCATTCCATTTATACCGGTTTCGAGGTACGGGACCGGATTGCATTCAACAGCGCTGTCATGTGGTATGCCGCAGGCATGAACGCCATTTTTCTCCAGGACGCCAATCCCCTGGTTATGAAACCCGAGGATATACTTTTTATTCTCAGGCACATCAAAGACTGTTTCCCGGAAACCGAAACCATTGCCACCTACGCCAGAAGCAGCACCATCCTTCAATTGCCGCGCGGTGCCCTGAAACAGATGCATGAACTTGGCCTTAACCGGATTCATGTGGGGCTTGAAAGCGGGTCAAATCTAGTGCTTAACCGCATGCGCAAAGGCGTTGACAGATTCGGCCACATAGCGGCGGGTAAACGGATCCGGCAGGCAGGTATTGAGCTGTATGAATATGTAATGCCGGGGTTAGGCGGTATTGACCTGTCCATTGAGCATGCCCTTGAGACCGCTGAAGCCCTGAATGCAATCAATCCGGATGTGATCAAAATCCGGACCCTTGCCCTGGCACCTTCCACAGAACTTTCCCACTGGCAGCTCCGGGGCATGTTTGAAAAACCGGGGGACGCCATGATTGCCACGGAAGTGCGCCTGCTGCTTGAGACCCTGGACAATATCCAGTCCCGTATAAAAAGCGATCACATCCTGAATCTGTTTGAAACGGTTACCGGCAACATGCCCCATGACAAAGAGAAGATGATCGGGATCATTGACCGGTTTTTTGAGCTTCCCCCAAACGAGCGCATCCTATACCAGATCGGCCGGCGCATGGGCTTTTTCAAAGGGCCCGGAGATATGGATGCAAGTCCCCGAATGGACCAGGTGCGGCTTGCCTGCGAAAATTACGGGGTCACCCCGAAAAACGTGGATCAGATCCTTGACCGGTTGATGATGCGGTTTGTCTGAACACCTTTATATTCATGTTCCCTTCTGTATAAAAAAATGCAGGTATTGCGATTTTTATTCCAAAACCGATCTGTCCCTGATTCCTGATTATGTGACAGCCCTGGTCCGGGAGATTCGGCTGCGTTCACGGAGATCTGTCTTATACCCCAAAGGCAGCGCGGCAACCGTATATTTCGGGGGCGGCACCCCGTCCCTGCTTGGGCCACGGCACCTTGAAGCCATTCTGAAAGCCCTGGACAACGCCTTTGGCCTCTGCCGGCAGACCGAAATCACTTTTGAAGCCAATCCCGGCACCCTGGACGCCATCCATCTGAAAGGGGTCCAATTGAAAGGGTTCCAAGGGATGGGTGTTAATCGTGTAAGCCTTGGTATGCAGTCATTTGATCCGGCACAGCTTTCCCTTTTAGGACGTATCCATTCGGCAGAGGATGCCGTGCATGCCGTTGAAAAGGTCCGGGCTGCCGGTATTGAAAATATCAGCCTGGATCTGATTTACGGCCTTCCCGGCCAGACCGGCGACCACCTGATCCGGGAGCTTGATGCTGCCTTGGATCTGATGCCTGCGCACCTGTCCTGTTACATGCTCACCCTGGAACCGGGCACAGCCCTGCATGCCATGTATGAACGGGGTAAGTTTTTTCCCATGGCACAACCGGATCAGGTGGATCTGTTCCGTACGGTTGCCGAATATTTGAGCGTCCGGGGATGGGATCATTATGAGGTATCCAATTTTGCAGAGCATACATCCCTTCGTTCCCGGCACAACAGTGCCTACTGGCAGATGGTGCCCTACCACGGATTCGGACCGGCCGCCCATTCCTATGCCGTAAATTCCGGCACAGATGGATCGGCTGCGTATAAACGGTTCTGGAACGTACCGGACCTGAATGGATATATCAGGGCCTTAAACTCAGGAAATCTTCCCGGATCCGGCAGTGAAATCCTTACCCTGGAACAGCGGCAGATGGAGTATGTCATGGTGGGGCTGCGGACAGCCATGGGCCTTGATATCAGAACCGGACAGAATCTGTGGCAGAACCGGTTTTTAACTGTGTTTCAACGCCTGATGGAACACCTTGAAAATAACGGATTGGCCCGGTTCCAGGATTCCGGGAAACGGTTTGTTTTGACCCTTGAAGGCTGGATGCGCCTGGACAGTATTATCGCGTCTTTTGTTGAACGAATCTGATGGCCAGCAGGTGGTTACAGAACGTCAGGGCAGTTTTTTCCTTAACAGCCGGTGCTCCTCAACTCGTATGGTCAGGTGTATGGCGTCAAAGTATTCAATCAGGGGAATGATATATTTTCTGGAAATGCCGGTCATGTCCTTGAATTGCGGTGTGGTGATTTTTTCATTGGCTTTGAGGAATTCAATGAGTTTTGTTTCCAGATCGCGGATGGCATTGGCATCAAAAAACAGATCATCCCTTGTCTTGACCACCTGTTTTTCATCAATGAGAATCTGCATCACATCCCTGGCTGTTTTCTGATCCAGGTCAAGGTCCTGGCATATGGTGCGGAAAAAAGGCGGGGTCAGGCCTGATTTTTTGTAAGTACCGGCAATTTTCTCCTTGATTTCATGCTGGTCCACCTGGAGCGCTACCTTGAATCCTGAAAGTTTCACCAGGTTTTTGTCCTGAACAATGAGGTTTTCCTTTTCCAGGCGGGTGAACAGGATGTTGAAAAACCGGGCATCATCCACATATTGAAACTTGGATTTCAGTTCCTGGGCCGGCATGCCTTCCTTTAAGGGGTTTTCCTGATGATAGGCGGTCAGCCGTTCCAGTACGTTTTCCTTAAAGTCATCAAAAACTATGCCGTGGACATAGATCTGTTTCTCCTTGTCCGTGAGGATTGCTTCCTGTTTTGCAAGCATTTTCTGCAACGCAGCAGCCAGTTTTTTGTCCGGCACATTGGTCATGACCCTTAAGGCATTAAAGGTCAGCCCGGAATATCCCTTGACAGACAGAAAATAGGCAATGGTTTTCTCGTCATCCTGGGCAGTAAGATCGGAAAGGCCTTCAATCATGGCCGTATCTTTAAGTTTGTATTTTCTGGACACCGGGTTGAGGATGGCACCGCCCCCGATGGTTCTGACAGGGGAATAGGACCGGATAACGTATCTGTCATCCTTGATGCAGCATACCGGGGATTCCAGTCGGAACTGAACCGGTGCCGTGTCCCCGGGTAACAGCGCTTCCCTGCCCAGCAGGATCATGTAGCCCAGTATTTCACTTGTGCCCGAATGAAACCTGACCCTTGTCCGGGCCCTGGCCAGCTTGACATTGCTTTTCAGGTAATGGAACTGTGCGTCCACCATATAGCTTTCAATCAACGCCCCCGGGGTGGAGAGCACATCCCCTCTAAATACAGCTTCCCGGTCAAGACCCTGGAAATTGATGGCAGTCCGGGTGCCGGCCATGGCTGTCTCCACCGAACTGGAATGCACCTGAAGCCCCCGGACCTTTGATGTGATTTTCCGGGGAAACACCATGATATCCTGGCCCACACTTACCTGGCCTGAAATCAGGGTCCCGGTGATGACCGTGCCGAACCCTTTCATGGAAAATACCCGGTCCACGGGAAGACGGAAAATGGAAGAAAATTTGCGGGGCGGGATTTGTGTACAGATTTTTTCAAGGGTGGTTAAAAATTCCTCCAGACCCTGGCCTGTGGCAGAGGATACCGGCACAATGGGTTTGTCTTCAAGAAAAGTGTCTGAAATAAAATCATGGATGTCCGCCATGGCCAGTTCCAGCAGGTCTTCATCCACAAGGTCTGTTTTGGTCAAGGCGATCATGCCGTGGCAAATGCCCATGAGGTTGCAGATCTCCATGTGCTCCCGGGTCTGGGGCATGACGCCTTCATCTGCCGCAATGACCATGACCACCACATCAATGCCCGAAGCACCGGCCACCATGTTTTTTACAAATTTTTCATGGCCAGGCATGTCCACAATGCCAATGTGCTGTCCATTGGCAAGATCCAGGGAGGCAAATCCAAGTTCTATGGTGATACCGCGTTCTTTTTCCTCCTTGAGGCGGTCTGTTTCAGTGCCTGTCAAGGCCTTGACCAGGCTGGTTTTCCCATGATCAATGTGACCTGCTGTGCCCAGAATGATATTGTCCACAAACGCCTGCCTGTTACCTTTTGGATTTTCTGTAATAGCCCATGCCATAGGCCAGGGCCACAAGGATGATCCCTGTGGCAACACCATGGTAGATTCCCCAGTCCGGCTTGAACAGCCGGGTAAGGATGATTCCGAATGCCAGGCCCAGAATCAGGCGTATGGTGAAAATAATCAGTGTATTCATTATACGAACCGCCTTTTTGCGTGTCTTTATTAATAAATATCCCAAGGATAATAGTCAAAGGGGGGAAACAGGTCAATCCTTATATGTAATTCGAATTTAATCAATAGGATAAAAAATAAAGGCAAAAACTACTTGAAAAAGAAAAGCAGTTCTGATAATTATGCAAAGTTTTTGTGGTGGGTGTAGCTCAGTTGGTAGAGCACCAGGTTGTGGCCCTGGTTGCCGCCGGTTCAATCCCGGTCACTCACCCCACAAAGATCCCAAAGCAGCCGGTCGGCTGCTTTTTTATTATGGTCCCCCCCGTTGCAAATCATAACAGGGATGCGCTTCCTGCAATGGCGGTGTATTTCAAGTGATATCAATAGGTTTCTGTATTTGCACAAGTGACTCTATTTCAGAATGAAACGCCTGCCCTGTTTTCCCAACCCAGGTAAAATCGCCCATTTTTGAACATTGAAATCATTTATGGGCGCGGGATAGAGAAAAAAACCAAGCCCCTGCATAGTCTGGTATATAAAATGCTCATTTATTCTCTTAACAGTGGTGTTTCCCATAAATCCCCCCTCGCGGGTTCTTAAAAAAATAATAGAAAGGGGTAAAATGAAGCAGGTACTGCTTGCCATTGATGGGAATGTTCCCTCCCGTCCGATTTTTAAATATGCTGCTGATCTGTGCAAACATATCAGTGCCCGGTTGTGTATCCTCCAGTTTATTAAAAATAGAAAGGACAGATCGTTTGGCGCGGATTATGCGGATTGTGCGAATAATATGGACGGCACAATCGGAAACATTGAACTAGGGGGCAGTGATATGCCCGGTCAGGGGGACAAGCGCCTTGCCGGGATCTCCGGACCGTTGAAACAGATGCTTAAAAATCCGAACTGTCCGGTTCCCTATTCAGTCGCATTGAGTGCCGGCAGCCCGGAGAATGTTCTATCCGGCTATGTTGATTTCCACCCTGATATTGTTCTTGCCGTATTTGACCCCTCCCATGACCATGTCCCTGCCTCTTCCCGGATCAAGGAACTTAAAGAAAGACTTGGTGTTCCCCTGGTGGTTGTGGATCCCGCAGGTATAAAAAAAGCACATTAATATTCTAATCCATACCAAACGCCGCCTTTTTACCAAAAACTTGTAGGTGATTTGTCTGGTGCATATTCAAGAAGATTAAATATTCAACATAGAATCGTATACCAAATTATAAATGATGATAACGTTGTCAAAGTCCTTCGTATGTGGACACATTATGAATAGATGACAGAATCGGGATAGGACTCCCCTTCAATGAGGAGCCCTCCCAGGTGACTAGCCCAAAGGAACTACCCCTTCAGGCTATTACAGCTTGTAGCCGATCATCCTTAAGAAATCTTTGCGTTTTTTAATATCGTCCTGGGTTTCAACGCCTTTGGAAGAAAAGCCGTCCACCACGCCCATAATGCCCCTGCCCAGATCGGTCTGGAGGATGATCACCTGGGTGGGGTTGGCTGTGGCGCAATGGATGCGCACCACCTCGGGAACGGCCTGGATAGTGTTCACGATGTTGACGGGGAACATATCTTTCATGAAAATGATAAATGTATGGCCGGCTGACAGAGCCTGGGCGTTCTTTTTCGCAAGTTCCAGCATCTGTTCGTCCGTACCGGAATGACGGATCAGGCACTCCCCGGAAGCCTCACAGAACGCCACGCCGAATTTTGCGTTGGGTACGGTACAGACAATGGCCTCATGAATATCTTCAACGGTTTTGATGAAATGGGAATGACCCAGGATAAAGTTAAGTTCTTCGGGATTTTCTATGGCTACGCTGACAAGTTTCATGATAAACGTCCTCCTCGGAGTTGGGTATTTTATTTTACCACGAGGTTCACGAAGATTTTAGAGTACTATACTTCGTGTTCTTCGTGGTATTCATCTGAAATCATCTTTATTTTATGACATTGCATTGGGATCTTATTCTAGTGAAAGCGCCCCCCATGACAGGTCAAAGGCCTGGTCGTTCTGCTCTAAATTGGTGATCATAAGGGACGGCATGATCCATGCCTGGCCGTCACTGCTCTGGGCCACCCGGATTACGGGAAAGGCGGTCTGCCGGGCAATGGTTTTTACCGTAAGAAACCGGGTGCTGTTTTCCCCTGCCGGAAATCTGGTAAAGGCCAGGTGGTTGACATTGTTGTGCGCTGCGGATTTCTTGTAGTTTTCAAACTCTTCCATATTGTAGATCCGCCCGGGAAGCACCTCCATCTGGGAGGCGGTCCTGGTGTCCGTGTCCAGGGAAATGTAATATTTGTGGTCATCCACACAGATTTCATACCCGTCGTAAAGGGTGTACACATTGCCTATCAGGGTGATCAGTTTTTCAAAATGGGAGATTTTCTTGGCATAGCGCTCCCCCTCCTGGTCTTTGCCCACATGCCGGTACTCGGCCATGAACAGGCAGTGCTCGGGCAAAAGAAGCAGTTCATCTTTGTTAAATTCCTTGAGAATATGCTTTTTAATGGCTTTTCTGATCTTTTCAGACTTGGTGGGGCGGCCTGAAATCAGAAAATAGATGCCGGCCAGATTTCTGTCCTTGCGCCATTCATTGAGCAACCCTGCCTGTTTACCGCATAACAGTTCCAGAAACCGTGCAAAATCCCTTTCAATGAACCGGTCATTGTCCCACCAGGGACCGGTTTCCTCCGGGGATCGGGTCTGGGCAAAGGTGTCGGAAAAATATTCCCCGGCTTTTCGTTCGGAAAAGGATTCCTTGCGGGTAAGGGCTGTGGTGATGCCAAGGGCCGGGTCCTGGTAGGTATTGGCCAGAAGAATGCTGACATCCGTGGTCAGTCCGCCAATGTCAATGTGGCATACCACAAACTGAAGATTTTCAGCATTGGGGTCACGCTGGGCAGCCTGGGAAAAGATAAAATCCACTTCCTTTAGATTGGGGAGCCGGTCTTTTTGGCCGGACAGGTCCCAGAAAGGTAACTGCTTGATCAGGTTCAGGAAATAAAGCTCGCACGCCCCGCTTTCATCCGCGGAAATATTGACAAAGGTTTTGCGCAAATGCCTAAGATCACTGGGGAACAGCCATTTCCATTTCCGGTCCGAGGCCAGGTTCATGCACACGGCATAGATATTTTCCTTGTATCCGTTTCTTAGGTTTTCAATGAACAGATCCGGTACCGTAACCCGGATTTCCGTAATCACCGGGATGGCGGGGCCGTTCCAGGGGCGCTCCTTGTTTGGCTCTGTGATATACCTGAAACTGTGTTCAAGGATTTTTTTGATGTAAAGCTTGAACTGGGGGACATTTCCCTTGTAGGCGGCAAATTTTGAGGCAAATACATATTTGGCGCTTTTAACAATCTGGCTTGAGCTGACATACTCTTCACCCATATTGGGCACAAAGGCAAAGTCCCGCTCATCACCGGAAGGTGGATTGATAAAGGCCGAAGGAAAGCCGCCCTGGGCATCGGAGTCGCCATGGACCACATACTGCCACGAGTCGGTGATCTTATCCCGGCCAAAGCTGCAGGGCCAGCACAAAACACTGGTGCGGTAGGAGCCGAAATCAATGAAAAGAATATATTCCTCGTGGTTGTTGATGTCCCTTGGGGTGCGGCCGGCTATGGTTTCATAGTAAAGTTTGCCGTCATCCTCCAGCTCTATCTGGAATTGGTCCACTTCTTTTTTTTTGCGTTTGAACAGGTTAAACAGCATGCTGGGCATCCTCTTTAATACGTCTTTCAACAAGGGTGAAATCGCCGCGCACCAGCATGTTGGGAATGTAAAATTCCGCCATGTTCATGATGATGTGGGGTAAATCCTTTTCCATTGCACTTAAAAATCCTTTGTTGTCCGGGTCCAGGCGCCGGTGCATGTTTTTCCACAGAACATGGGAAATGGCCTGGCTTTTAGGGGTGTCGGCCAGAAACTGGTCCAGGTACTGGGTGAATATGGCGGTCCAGAACTCTTTATGGTCCTGGATCAGCCCGTCTTCGCTGTATTTGATCTCCCGGTCAAAAAAGTGCCGGAGGCTCTGGTAGGTATCATTGAGAATGGCTTTGCGCATGCGCTCCTTGACTTCGGCCACTTCATCATAGCTTTCAATTTCATAGAGCAGGTCAACGGCCTGGGCGTGCACCTTTTCAGCCTTCCTGATCCAGGGCATCAGAAACATATTGTCAAGGGCGTCCCTGATATTGGAGGTGGTACAGATGTCATTGAGCATTTGTCTGGACCAGGCAACACAGCCGTCCTCCTTGATCTGGTCCTTGATTTCACGCAGGTTTTTGTACCGGGACAGGTTGCGTATCCAGGTATCCACGTGGGGGCCGGGGGATATAAAGCTCACCGGGTATTCGCTGTTGCAGGGGTTGATCAGCTGCACCACGGTTTCAAAGGCTTTGTAACTTTTGAAATCACTTTCCAGATCCTGCTCCACATTGGTGTTGCCACAATAGCTTGCCACGGCACTGTCCCCCTGCAGGGACAGGATCAACGGCAGTTTCTGATACGCGTGGGTGGTTTCCAGCACCGTGCGGTATTTTTTCAGGATAGCATCCAGAGGATGGCCCGGGGGAATGGCGATTTTGTGCTGGAAACAGGCCACAAGAATGCCGGGATAGCGCTCCAGGCAGTCCAGCATATTGGCCTGGAATTTTTCATGGCGCTCCTTCTGGAACGCAATGGCGTCCGCCCCCTCTTTAATTCCCGGATATTCAATGGCCGGAAAGGTCATGGGGGTCTGGTTTTCGGGAACGGCCACCCGAATGAGATAATCGTCCGGGGTCGCCCCGGAGGATAGATCATACAGCCGGTTGAACTGCTCTTGGGTCAGCCGGTCCCGGATCACATTACCTGTGGAAATGCTGATCTGGCTGACCACCACCTCGTCGGTCCAGGATACCGGTTCCACAAGGCAGGGAACTGCTGTGTTCTCCGAGGTGTTGCGCTGCTTGACCGCAAACAGCCCGCGAAGCGAGTCATTGTCAAACAGGTCCAGAAGATAGCTGGTCTTAAAGGATTTATCCGTGCCTGTGATGTGGATATATACGGGCATATCCGTGTCCGGTGCCGTTTTCAGGCATTGTCGGCAGCGTTCAATGACCTTGTCCACCCGGTCTGCCTGCTGGGCTGGCAGACCGGCAAGCTGCTGGGCAACCGCCTTGATTGCGTTCTGGATTTTCAAAAGCCGGTCTGTGTTGTCAAACATATGGTTAAATAAAACTCCTTGATGCTGATTTCGTAAACCTACTGGATTCTTAAGGGATTTTTACAATCTGATAAATTCCGTCCTTGGCCTTGACGATTTTAAGCTCGGTGTCGCCGGCTTCAACGGTCATGTCCGTGATGTCATGGCGGAAACATAAGGTTATGCTATCCCTGGACACCATAAAAGTAAAAGGGTTGAACAGGTTGACACTGGCTTTCTCAAAGGTGGTAGCCGAGCCGTCATTAAACGTTGCCTTAAAGCTGTCCAAGGGCTCAAACAAACGGATGATATTGGTGGTGCCGGGGGTAATGGTCACGGACTGAACAGAGAAACTGTCGTCCTTGGAGAGCTGGATCAGGGTGGTGTTGAACTGGATGGGATCCCGCTTCAGGGACACATTGGCCTCCTGTTCAAAGGATGATTTGGTGATCAGGTTGGACAGCACCAGGCTTGTGATGGGGTCATTGGTCTGGATGCCGTATTTTCCCTTTGCATCCCCCATGAGCAGTTCCCGGTGGACATTGACCTTGATCTGGTTCTGGGGCAGCGTGGAAAGGCCCAGGGTGCTGATCCGTTCTTTAATGATATCAAGCTGGTTGGTCTGGCCGGTTTCCGTACTGAAATAGGTCAGGGTGCTGCCCGACAATTTCAGTTTCCCTGCCTGGCTGTCATCCAACGCATACCAGGCCATGTCCGAAGGCATTCCCTTGTCTTCCAGCACCAGGTGACCTATGCGTTTGGGCACCAGGGTGGCGCTGTCCTGGTGGAAGAAGGCTGCAAAATCAAGATTGCCGGAACTGTTGCTCCGGGTGAGCAGGTACCAGGATTTACCGTCAAGTTTTGTGTCAATACGAAGGGGGGTAAAGGTATATACATTTTCCAGAAAGCCCTTCATTTTGTAACTGATGCGGTCACTGGCCATGAGTTCTGCAAAAGCATTTTCATCCCGGATTTTTTTAAAATCCTGGTAGGAGATCATGTTCTGCTTCATATAATTGGAGATTTCAGTGTGTTTGATGTTTAAGTCTCCAACCTTGAAATAGAAAATATTGGCGGCATACCCGGATTGCATGGTTGAATAAATCCGTGCCAGGCGTATGAATTCCGTGCCTGCCAGAACCTCCCTGCGGGAGCTGACCAGTTGATCAACCTGACGGTTATAGTTGAAATATACAAACAGGATCAGTCTGTTGCCCCGGTTCATATCTTGTTCACCTTCCTGGCGGTAATCGGGCAGGGTCATGGTATGAAGCATGTACGAGACATATTCGGTTTTTAACAGCTTTTTAGCCACATCTTTTTGTTCCGGGGTTCCGTCATGGAGCCAGGCATGCAAGTCGGGAAATACGGATTTGTAAAATTGCATTTCAGGGCCGGAATCCTCGCCGATGCTGCTGAGAAAGGGCATGTTTTTTATCAGGTGCCCATAGTTGAGCCCGGCCAGAACGGTCAGGGAAATAAGCAGAACAGCGACAATCCAGGGGAACCAGCGCCGTTTCATTTTGGTGATGCCTTTTTGCTTCTGGAGTAACGAAAGCAGAGCTGTTATACGCTCCTTGCCCATATAGGTGTCATTGTGCACCACGTTTCCCCCGTAAGCCACAAGGCTTTTCTTTTTATCCGGAGACCGGAAAAAGGCCCAAGCATACCCGATATTGTCGCCCCTGGCAACACGGACGGTCAGATAATCCACCAGGGCTTTACGTTCAGCGCCGCTGAGTTTATTAAATGATACGGGGGTCATGTCCGGGTCAAGCTCAATCTTCCCATTCACCGGGATAATCCGGATTTCCATGTGGGGGCCGATACTCTGGTAGCGCCGGACATCCTGGAAAAAAGTGCACGCCGAAGGGATCTGTGCCTCGTAGATTAATGGACTGTCACTGACCTTTTTAATTGTCAGTTCAAACTCATTTAAACGTCCCATATGGGGTAATTCTCCTTAAGCTGTATCTGCATTCTTTTTTGCCGTATTCTTTTATCATTCCCATCCTGATAAAGCAAAAAAACATATCATATAATGGAAAGACGGTAAACGTCAGTCCCTTCTTCATTCTCTTGTTTTTTGGGGCAGAAACTAAGGCGTAAGGCACTAAAGACAGTATAGTCCGCCGATTATTACTCCCGAGAGAATACCAATTCTGCCCAAAAGTTTGACTTTAGATATTTCTGAAGAGACGCCGTGTGCAATTTTTTTTAAAGTTGAGACAATCCGTGTCCGGCCGCTTCAGCGAACAGGCTTCAAAAAACAGTCAGGAAGAAAAGGAGGCCATTGCGATGGTTGACAAGAAACAGGCCTTAACAGGCGCTAAGTTTTTTTTTCTGGGACTGGTGATTGTACTGGTGTTCGCCTCCACGTCCTGGGCCGCAAGGGTGGATGCTGATAATCAATCAGGTTGCGATGTGATGGTTACATATGATGTTTCCCAGCCCCTTGGTTTAGGAGCAAACGCCCTTAAAGGTTTTGACGTTAATTCCGGCCGTAAAGGCTATCAAGATGAATTTGCATTTTGGACTTACAAAGTAGCCAAGGTTGCTGTTTATCTTAAGAGCAACAACATGAAGGTTTGCGAGACACGGGCGCCCGAAGACAAGACGTATTATCATTCAAAAGTTGTAGTGACCGGAGATGATGAAAACTCCTTACGTTGTGAAATTACATTTTATTAGCATTTCCCGCTCTTTTTCATGACCGGCATATTGCAGCGCAATCATTAAGGAATCCATGCCATGGTCAGGCCGGGTCAACGCATTTCGTGTCTGTTGCTCTCTTTGATTCTGGTTCTTTTTTTTTGTCCGGTGCAAGGTACAGCGGGCCGGAAAACAAATAAAAGCCCGGAAAATTGCATACAGATGAACATCGCCGAGGCCGTGGCCGTGGCGCTCCGGTACAACCGTGACGTGAAGCGGGCCTATATCACACGGGTTATGGACAAGTTCAGCCTCAAGGTGGCAGAAGCCGAGTTTGCTCCTGATTTTAATCTGACTTCAAGCCCCTTTGCCTCGGGCGGCAGGACCCAGACCGAGGGTGAACAGGGAAGTGACACCCGTACTTCTTACAGCCATAATTCCGCCATTCGCATGGATAAAGGCTTTGAACACGGTGGAAGCATGCGTTTTTCCTGGAACCGGACCGACAACCTGGCAAATACCAGCGGCGGCAAGGAGACCTACAGCGGTTCCAATACCTGGACGGCAAGCTTTACCCAGCCCCTGCTAAAGGGGTTTGGCAAAGAAGTGGCAACCTATTCACTCTAGGCATGTCCGCCAACCTTTCGATCATTGTTTACGATAATCCCAAGGCCCTGATGGTGCCCCTTGGCGGGGTAAGTATCCGGGGAAGTGAAACATTTGTTCAGGTGCTCAAAAAATCAAGTCTATTTCCTGAAGTGGTGGAGGTCACCACCGGCATGACCACCCTGGATTCAGTGGAGATCCTGAACGGACTGGAACCGGGGGATCAGATCGTGCTTGGGGCGCACAACCTCCCCGGGTCGATGAAACCGGCCGGGGGAGGCGGTAATGGCCCTTCCCCTGGCGATACACCCGGTCCCGCCGGCCAAAACAATGACCCGCAGGTCACCAGAGACCGGCCATGATCCAGCTTGAAAACATTCATAAGTCCTTTCAGATGGGGCCGGTCACGGTGGAGGTGCTCAAAGGGGCCAGCCTGACCATCGGCCAGGGTCAGCTCATGGCCATCGTTGGCCAGTCCGGCTGCGGCAAATCCACCCTTATGAATATCATCGGGCTTTTGGACACGCCCACTTCAGGAACCTATACCCTGAACGGCAAAGCTGTGGCTGCCATGAATGACAAGGATCTGTCCGAAATCCGGAACCGGAAAATCGGGTTTGTGTTTCAGCAGTTCAACCTTTTGACCAGGCTGACCGCTCTCCAGAATGTTGCCCTGCCCCTGGTCTACCGGGGGGTGGGGGAAAAAGAGCGGCACCGGGCTGCCAGGGTGGTTCTTGAAAAGGTGGGGATGCTGGAACGGGAACATCACCGGCCAACGGAACTTTCCGGCGGCCAGCAGCAGCGGGTGGCCATTGCCCGGGCCCTGGTGGGGAGCCCCGCCATAATCCTGGCTGACGAGCCCACAGGCGCCCTTGATCCAAGGGTCGGGCAGGAAATCATGGATCTCTTTATCCGCCTGAACAGGGAGGAGGGGATTACCATTTTTGTCATTACCCATGATATGTCGATTGCCAGGCAGTGCAATGGCTTTGTCAGGATGCACGACGGAGTGATCCATGATCATTAAACCCAATATCATTGAGGCGGTCAACAGCCTGGTCTCGGCCAAGCAGCGCTCCATCCTGGCACTGACCGGCATTGTAGTGGGCATCGGGTCTGTCATTGCCATGGTTTCCGTGGGTGCCATCGTCCAGAAGGAGGCCTTGCGGCAGTTCATAGAGATGGGCACGGATGTGATCACCATTTCAAAGGGCTTTTCCGGAAATAACCCAAAGAAAAATAAAGACATGAGTATTCAGGTTGCCATGGCCATCCCTGACCATTGCCCCGCCATCATAGCTGCTGCACCCTATGCATCTGTCTATGCCCAGTTTAAATTCAGGGGAAAAAAGGATAATGTCCCTGCCATGGGCGTGACGCCATCCTTCTTATCCATCAACAAGCTG
>NZ_JBFXHE010000008.1:4537-32241 GCF_050177295.1 Desulfobacter sp. | reverse complement strand
ATGGTAACTCAACCTTAACATTCAAAGTTAAAAAATTCGTGTTTAATATCAAGAGAACTTTTTTCAAGCACAAGATATTCAGCTGGAGTCATTTTAATTTTTTCTTGGGGGGTGTGCCGTCATTTTCCCTCCTGGTTGAGGCAATATGGAAACCTAAGCCCTCAGCCTCACAGGCCGGAGTGTTGAAAGTTATGTCCTCGGTACAACTCAGATGTTACTTGCTAAAGTTATCACATTCAATATGCTATTTCCAATATCATAATAAGGTTTTAAGCATCCAGGTACCTGCCAAACCGGTTGAGCAGAAGGGAGTTGCCCACCACAGACAGGGATGAAAACCACATGGCAATACTGGCCGCTTCCGGGGTTAATGATATTCTGAATGCCGGGTACAGGATGCCTGCGGCCACGGGAATCATCAGAATGTTGTAGAAAAAGGCCCAGAAAAAATTGCGTTTTATGGTGGAAAGGGTTTTTTTCCCTAGTCGTACGGCCCGGTCCACATCTTTTAAATCATTTTTTACCAGTACCACTTCACAGGTCTCTTTTGCCACATCCGTTCCCGAACCAATGGCAATGCCGATGTCTGCCTGGGCAAGGGCCGGGGCGTCATTGATGCCGTCGCCCACCATGGCCACTTTCAATCCCTTTGCCTGCCATTTTTTTACCTGGTTGATTTTATCTTCGGGCATGACTTCGGCAGCGACCTCCTTAATGCCGGCCTGTTGGGCTGCCCAAAGGGCCGCGGCCTCATTGTCCCCTGACACCAGGGCGGTTCGGATGCCTGCGGTGTGCAGACGTTCAATGGCGTCCCTTGCTTCGGGTTTGATCTGGTCTTCCAGGGCAACCACCCCCTTAACCTGGTGATCCAGGCTGATGAAGACAAGGCTCTTGCCCTGGTTTGAGAACTCCTGTCCCTTGGCGCGGATATCATCTGGAATGTTATCATCTGCCACTAATGCCAGGTTCCCGGCCTTGAGCAATTGATCATCTAAGCGGCATTCAATGCCCCGGCCCGAGATCTCTCTTGACGCCGATGTGGGTTCAGGCCTGATATCCTTTTCCCGGGCAAAGCCTGTCACCGCCGGGGCCAGGGGGTGGGTGGAATTGGTTTCCGCGCTGGTCGCCCAGAACAGCAACTGTTCTTTTGTAACACCTTGGGTTGGGAAGACACCTGTGACAGATGGTTTTCCCGTGGTCAGGGTGCCGGTTTTATCAAACAGGACCATATCCAGGTGGGAGATGTTTTCCAGGGCAGATCCTCTTTTAAACAGGATTCCCCGGTTAAGCCCTATCCCCGAACCCACCATGACGGCCGTGGGCGTAGCAAGTCCCAGGGCGCAGGGGCAGGCAATGACAAGAACGGCTATCATACGTTCAAAGGCAAATAAAAACGGGGTGGAACCGGACGGGATAAATTCAGGGGCTGTAAGGTACCAGATGGCAAAGGTGATCAGGGACACAGCCGTTACCACAGGTACAAAGATGTTGGAGGCTGTGTCGGCCACCCGCTGGATCGGTGCCTTGTCTGCCTGGGCATCCTCCACCATTTTAATGATGCCGGACAGCACCGTGTCGCTGCCGGTGCGGATGGTGGTCATTGTGATGGGTGCGGACAGGTTGATAGTGGCACCTGTAACGGCATCGCCCGCGGTTTTTTCAACCGGAAAGGACTCCCCGGTGAGCATGGATTCATCCACGGCGGTTTCACCCCCAAGGATTTTTCCGTCCACAGGAATTTTTTCACCGGCCAGCACCCGGACTATATCGCCCGGGACTACCATGAACACATCCACAATACTTTCCTTGCCGTCCTTTATTATCCTGGCCGTGTCGGCATTCAAAGCCAGCAGGGTTTTAAGTGCCTGGCTGGTTTTGCCCTTGGCCCTTGCCTCAAGCATCTTGCCGATCATGATAAAGGTGATGAGCATGGCAGAACTGTCAAAAAACAGCATCTGGGAGGAATCTATAAATATCAGGGAAAAAAGACTGTAAAAATAAGCGGCGGACACCCCCAGGCTGATCAGCACATCCATGTTGGCCAGCCGGTTTTTCAGGGAATAATAGGCCCCTTCAAAAAAGGTTCGGCCGGAAACCGCCATGACAGCCGTAGCCATGATGCAAAGGATGACATTGGTGACCACAGGCCCAAACGGCATCATATGCATGATGACCATCATGGGCACGGTGACGACCAAGGCAAACAGGAATCTGAATTTTTCCCGGGAGTCTGCCTGCCTGCCTTGATTCGCTTCAAGGGACGCGCTGTAGCCGGCATTTTTGACCACATCCAGAACCTTTTGATCATCCATCAGATTGGGATCATATGAAACAAAACCTTTTTCAAGGGGCAGGTTGATGGCCGTGTCTGCAATGCCGTCTGTCCTTGCAAAGGCCTTTTCAATGGCCAGGGCACAGTTGGCGCAGTGCATGCCCTGGATGGAAAAGCTGATATTGCAAAGGGGTGCTGCCCCATCCGGTCTTTGGGTTTTGGTATCGGTCTGCGCTGCGGGTTCATCGTCATCTGCGTCAGCATTTTCCGGGATCAGGGCGTAGCCCTCGGCCACAATGGCAGCCTTGAGTTCATCTAAGGCCGCTGTATCATGTTCCAGTGCCAGGGTGACTTTTTCCTGTTCAAATGAAGCCGACACATCACTGACCCCGTCAAATTTTTCCAGGGCTTTTTTTACGGCATTTTCACAGTGCATGCACATCATGCCGTATACTTTTATTTCATGGGTGGTGGTCATGGCGCCTCAGATCTCTTTAACCGTGAACCCAAATTCGGAAATCGCCTTGATCACTGTGTCCATATCAACATTGCTGCCAGCATTAAAATCAGCCTTTTTCCCTTCAAGGTCCACGGACACATCCGTTCCGACACTTTCCAGATATTTTTTAACCCGGTTGACGCAGTGCTTGCAGGACATTCCTTCGACACTCAAATGCTTTTCCATATCATTATCCTTTCCCATGGGTTGACGTTGGTTTATTTGTTTAGAATAAAAACGATCAGATCCATGTCAATATGTGTTGGCAAAAAAAGTTTGTCAAAACTTTTATTCCCCCTGTGATGGCGGAAATTCAAAAGGTCGCCAGCAGCCGGAATTTGTCAAAGATCAAAAGCAGAGCAATGCCAATGAGCAGCCCGCCTGCACATTTATTGATAATGCCCATGACCCGGGTCGCCTTTTTCATGAAACCGAGCATGGCGTTGATGAAAATGGACATCACAATAAAAGGCAGGGCCATGCCCGCGGAGTAGGTGGCCAGCAGAAGTACGCCTTTAAGGATGGTGTCCTGGCTGCCTGCCACAATGAGAATGCTGCCAAGCATGGGGCCGATGCACGGGCTCCATCCCGCCCCAAACGCCATGCCGATCAAAAATGTGCCAAACAGATGAAAGGGTGTCTCCTTGACATGAAATTTACGTTCAAACTGAAAACTTTTGATGTTGATGATACCGAGCAGATGCAGCCCAAAGACCAGGATAATGCCGCCGCCTACGTAACGAACCGTCCAGGAATACCGGGAGGCAAGTCCGCCGAGAAAAGAGGCGGATGCTCCGAACAGGATAAAAATAAAAGAGAATCCAGCCACATAGGCTAGGGTGGACAGGATTACTTTTTTGCGTACCGCTTTGTCATCAGCGGTGAGTTCATCTAAGGAAAGTCCTGTGATAAAGCTGAAATAGGCCGGGATCAACGGCAGCACACAAGGGGACAGAAACGACAGAAGGCCTGCCGCAAAAGCTGCAGGGAATGTGATGGTCTGTGTCAGCATGGCATTTTTTTCCTTTAATTCGTGTTGGGGTTCAGGCACTCATCATGAAGGTTAAACTAAGCTTTTTGGGCGTGGTTTTCAAGTCTGAGCCCAAGATGGAAATGATACGCTATAATTTAATTAGGGTTGTATGTTATTACGTCAGATATAACGGAATAATTTTTAAGGGGGCAAGGAGGACGCATGCAGTTCAATCCCGCTGAACGGCAATTATTTAAAGCCGTTACTGTACTTTTTACATTAATGCTTTTATTCGTGGCAGGATGCAATGACGGTGACAAAGAACACCAATTGGTAATGAAAATACTTCATATCAACGATGTACACTCAAATTTAGAGGCATCTGATGTTGATTTAAGTTTTGAGGGCGTTGAAACCGCCTGCCAGGTAGGCGGCATGGCAAAGATCGCATCAAAAATCAGTGAACTCAAAGAGGAAACCGATAATTGTCTGATTCTCCATGCCGGGGATGCTGTTCAGGGAACACTTTTTTATACGCTGTTCCAGGGGAAAGCAGATGTTGACGTTATGAACGCCATTGGGTTTGATGCCATGGCCATTGGCAACCATGAGTTTGACGATGGGGATGCGTGGCTGGCCGGATTTATCCGGAGCCTGACTTGTCCGGTGTTAAGCGCAAATATTGAAGTCCCTTCCGGCAATGTCCTGTATGACCTGTACGAACCATATATTATTAAAAAAGTTGATGGAAAGCAGGTTGGCATTATTGGGCTGACCATTGCCGGGAAAACCCGGAATTCTTCCCACCCAAGCGATAAAATCGTTTTTGAAGACGAGGTTGAGGCCACCCAGGACGCTGTTGATGAACTCACAGCCCAGGGTGTAAAAAAAATCATCCTGCTGAGCCATTACGGCTATGAAAATGTTTTGGCCCTGGCCGGCCAGGTATCTGATATTGACGTTATTGTTGACGGCGATTCCCATACCCTGCTGGGTGATTTTTCTGCCTACGATCTGGATGCTTCCGGAGATTACCCCACAATGACCACGAATGCGGACGGGGAAAAGGTGGCCGTGGTCCAGGCCTGGGAATACAGCAAAGCCCTTGGGGAGCTGGATGTAACCTTTGACGGTGATGTCCTGGAAAGCTGTACAGGGACACCGCATATGATCCTGGGGGATACATTCACCCGGAAAGGTGATGATGGCGAAAAATACACACTTAAAGAGGATGAATTTACTGCGGTGCAGGCCCTGGTTGATGCCGATGCCCGGTTGGATATCGTGTCCGACGATAAAGAGGTGGCCGCCATTATTGCCGGCTATGCCGAAAAGGTGGATGGCCTTGGGGAAACAGTTATCGGTACAGCGGGAGAGGATCTTTTGCACAACCGGGTACCGGGGCATGCGTATAACGGCGTCACCCTTGATTTTGGCAGTCGGATTGCGCCGGTTGTGGCCAAAGCGTTTTATGAAATGGATTCAAATGCGGATGTGTGTATCCAGAACGGCGGTGGTGTAAGGATCAGTGTTTACCAAGGGGATATTATCTACGATACTGCTTATACCCTGCTGCCTTTTTCAAATACCTTGTTTGAAATCAGCATGTACGGTTCAGAGATCAAATCCGTTTTGGAAGACGCTGTTGAAAATATTGCCCGGGGCGGCGGAACAGGATCCTTTCCATACTGTTATGCACTCAAATATGACGTGGATGCCACCCGGGCGTACGGCAGCAGAATCATCAATATAGAATTCAAAGACCGACAGACCGGTAAATGGAGCGACCTGGACGAAAGACGGATGTATGTGGTGGTCACTAACAATTATACAGCCGGCGGTAAAGATGGGTATGCGACCTTTGCATCAGTTCAGGAGGAACGTGGGGAAGGAACCAATACCTATCTTGATGATGCGCTCTCCTTTGTTAACTATGTAAAACAACTCACTGGGAAAGGCGAAACGCTCACCGCATTGCCTGATGAGGATCACTGCATTAAAAGTTACACGACAACTGCTGATCAAGATGATGACTTATAATCATAACAACCCGAACCTTTGATTATTCCCGGGAAAGGTTTTTCATCACGCTTCATGACTGCTTAGGTTTTTTCCTTGCAAACGGTTTCTCCCCCCGTGTTTGGCTTCATAAAGCAGCTGGTCACAGGCATCTGCGAACTCCTGGAGGGAGATGTCCCGATTGTCGGTCAGGGTGATAACACCCAGACTGACAGTGACAAACCCGGCGACCTGTGATGTTTTGTGGGGAATGGCCAAGTCTTCAACACCGGCTCTGATGGTTTCGGCCTTTTGCAGCGCCCCAGGATGTGCCGTGGCAGGCAGAATACAACTAAATTCCTCTCCACCGTAACGAAAGGCCATATCGGAAGACCGGTTCATCTGTTTTTGAAGCAGATTGGAGATCCTGCGCAGGCAGTCGTCTCCGGCTACATGGCCGTAATGGTCATTGAACTGTTTGAAAAAATCAACGTCTATCAGGATTAAGGACAAAGGCGCGCCTGAACGGCTGTGTTCCTTCATCCGGTGCGCCAGGGTATCATCAAAAAAACGGCGGTTGAAAAGCCCTGTGAGTCCATCTTTATTGGCAAGTTTTTCAAGCTGCCTGTTTTTCAGTTCCAGTTCCCGGGTGGTGCTGCTTACAAGATGACTCATGGCTTTTAAAAGCCTGAACCGTCTTAAATTCGTTTCTGTGAGTTCAACCTTTTCAGTAAAATCTTCTTCTTCGTCAAAGATCTTGCAGGTTTCAGATTCAGACAAGGCCAGTACAGTCATGGTCTGCTGTAGAAAACGAGGGACCTTATTTCTGTCGGTATAGTATTCACCAAAGGTAAAAAAACCGGCTGAACTCGGGCAGTTCTCTATCGCCGTCATATCAACCACAATATCGTCTTCAAAAACCGTTTTTCTTGATTCACAGGAATACACGAAAAAAGCCTCAGGTTCATACCCGGCCAGTTTTCTTCCCATTCGCTTGGCCCCTTCCTCCTGGAGACCTGCATCACAATAACTGAAGCGTACCTGCTCCCCGGCATAAAATCTTTCCAAAACATTAAAGGAGCCGTCAGGATTTACAGACAAAACCGGATTGGTTACATGCATGCGACGTCTTTCTATCATGAGAGGGAAATGATTCATGAGGTATAAAGATGAGGGTTGGGCTTCAATACCCAGATACTGCAGGTATATCTCCTTGACGGATTTGTGATCAATACTGTAGAGCCTGCGGCCCTTGACATGGGTGATAGCCATTTTTTTCCCAATGGGCATCCAGCTTAAATTATATGCGGTGTTAACGCATAAATTGGGCCCTGAAAGTGCCGCCGCAGCAAACCCGTGTTCAGTCAGGTCCTGTTCAGTAAACACAAAGACCTGGCTTGCATGCTCATGATATCCACCGGCCTGGCCGCCGGCAATGACGACATCGTCAAGTTTGCCGTTCAAAGCCTTGAGAAAAGGAAGAGCGTTGACATAATTACCATCTTTAAGGCCGCAGCCAAAGACAATTACCGCTTTAGGTTTATTGTCATTGAGCGCAGTCCCCATATCTTTACCCCCGGCCTTTAAATAGTCATTCTGGGTTACTAAAGCAGATACAACCCTGGTTTTTTCAAAAGCGGTAAAGCTGATCACAATAGATTTTTCTATAACATTTGCATTCAAAATTTCTCCTGCCGAGCTTGCACCGACCACAGCACTCCCGGCAAACAGTGTACAAAGCAGCGATCGAAGGCGATTCACCGTATCCATGTCTGAAATACCGCAAAAAACCTGGATAAGGATATTTCCAGGCAAATAACCTTTCAAATCGTCCCGAATTTTCATTAAATCGTCAGCATTTTTATAAACAAGATTCATACATTTCATACAAACCGTCCTTCATCATTGAGGGTGGGTATGATTTTACGGCCGGCAACTGGAATGTTGATCCCTATTGCCGGGTTTTTATTTGATGCGGTACTTAAGTACCCCTGTCATGCCGTTCACATCTTTTTTTGTCAGCGCGATCTTCCTGGAAAAATTGCAGGGCCGGTATTCCGGATGCCATGGACTGATTGCCTATTGTATCTGGATTTCCCATTGATAACAACGCTTGTTTTCCGTCTATCAGCAAAACAACCTGCCTTCGCATGATCGCCAGAATTTCTGTCCTGTTTACGGTTTCGCTCAAGGGAGACACAGGCCAGGCGCTAAGATGTCAAGATCAAGTTCCGGAGCCATTGCCGATTGGTTTAATGCGTCTGTTCTGTACCGGTTTAATTGAATAACGGCACAACACGAAATTACATCAATTGCCGCGCAGCCAGTAAAATCGGTATGGGGGCAGTACCAGCTGCTCCTTGAACAGGGCCGGGGAATTTCCGGAGTATAGGTCCCTTATGTGTTCACCCATCTGGAATCCCTGGTTTTCAAGCTCAAACAGGTTCAGGTACTGAGGATGTGCGTCAAAATTTCCCACAACCAGAACACGCTTCCGGGTCGTGAGGTTGAAACGAATGTAGGCCAGAAGTTGGGGATTACTGATTTCCAGCAGTTTCCGGTTGTTAAAATCTGAAAATTCAGGGATCTCCTTACGAACGGCGATCATCTGTTTTAATGCGTTGAATATTTTATATTCAACTGTTCCCGGCTGTTTGCGAAGCAGGGTCTGTCTCCAGTCGATTCTAGGCCGGTGGGCCCACCGGCTGTCATTGGCTTTACTGATGTCTTCAATATAGGAATAGTCGTTAATTGTTCCAAGCTCGTCTCCGTAGTAAACAAGTGGGATTCCGCCAAAAGAGAAAACAATACTGTGCAACAGGAGAATGTGCTGAATAATAATATCAATCTTCTCCTGATCATTCTCCTCCAACGCTTTCTCCAGCCCGATTAATGAGGTTAACGTTCCGGAAATACGGGCGTCATTGGTTTTTTTATTGTGGGCAAACAACAGTCCGCGGGCAGAGGAGTTTTCAAATTTGCCTGCAAAGTAATTGACAATAAAGTCCCGGTGGGAGCTGGGTTCATATCCAGCCTGAGCAATATCTTCATCTGTAAACCCCAGTCCGATATCATCGTGGCACCGTATGTAATTGAGCCAGGTGGCCCGTTCCAATTTATCCGGCAGGTTTTTGAGCCCCTGGGTCAGCAGTCTGGTGTTTTTGGTGGCGACGGCATCCCACAATAACGCCATCAGGGTCGCGTTATAGGCGATTTCACACTCTTTGGCATTAATGGCATCTTCACCAAAGTACTTGACGATCTCCACCGGGGCCACGATGGCCTCGGCAATAAAAACAACCCCGGGGGCTGTGATTTGGCAGCAGTCTTTAAACAATTGCAGCAATTTATGGGCTTCATATTCATTTTGACTGGTACTGCCGATTTTTTTCCACAGAAAAGCAACCGCGTCCAATCGCAGAATATCCACGCCCTGGTTCGCCCAGAACAGCAACACATCCAGCATTTCGATAAAAACTGCCGGATTGCTGTAATTCAGATCCCATTGATAGGTGTTAAAGACCGTCATCACCCACTTGTGCATGGTTTCGTCCCAGGTAAAATTGCCCGGGGACTGGTCCGGGAATATTTCCGGCAGGGTCTGTTCAAACATATCGGGAATTTCCCGGTTTTCAAAACAATAAAAGTAGTCTTGGTACCGTGTATCTTCTGACCGGGCTTTTTGGGCCCACTCATGCTCATCTGACACGTGGTTTACCACCACATCCAGGGTCAGCAGCATGTCCCTTTTTTTCATGGCTTTGGCCAGATTGTTCACATCCTCCAGCGTTCCGACCTTGTTGTTGAT
Organism: Desulfobacter sp.; assembly: GCF_050177295.1. Classification (NCBI taxonomy): domain Bacteria; kingdom Pseudomonadati; phylum Thermodesulfobacteriota; class Desulfobacteria; order Desulfobacterales; family Desulfobacteraceae; genus Desulfobacter; species Desulfobacter sp. Next base: position 22,691 of record NZ_JBFXHE010000008.1, on the reverse strand, counting down.
TTTTCGAAAATCACTCACGGCATATCCGCCGTCGCTGGCCCCTTTGGGACATTCCAGAATCGGCATGATATGAACCAGGTTGATACCCAATTCCTGCAAGTAGGGAAGTTTTGCCTGAACCCCTTTCAGGTTGTCGGCAAAACCATCTGCATACAGCGTCATTCCCACCCATTTTTGATGGAGAAACCAGTTAAAATCTTTTTCCCGTGCCAGGTCACTTTTCCGCAGATTCTTCGGCCGTTTTATATACTGCCGGGCCATGATTTCCACCAGATGAAGTAATTGCGCGTTAAAATCAGCCCGTGCGCCATACAATCGTTTAAAAATAAGGAAAAGACTGTAAAAATTGGCGCCCAGACGGGTGTAGAAGTGGTGGAGATCCTGCTGTCTGATTTCCGGTTTGAGTTTATCCAGAATTTCGTTTAATAAAGAATGTGAAAATTGTTCGTACATAAGCTAATTCCAGGTTTTTAAAAACGATCTGTAAAATGCTTGATCGGTAGTGGTTGCGCCGCGAATTTCGACAACAGCCCCGGCAAATTCCTGGGCACGTTTCAGTGTTGTTTCCAAATTCCAGTCCCTTATTTTTCCGAGCAGCAGAACACTGCTGAACGCATCTCCCGCGCCAACGGTATCGATGACCGATATTGTCTTTTCTGGTGAAATGGAAATGGAAGGGAACCCGTTGGCGCTGTAGATGACGGCGCCTTTTTCACCTCGTGTCAGGGTGATGTGTTTTAACTGTGTTGATGAAAACAGTTTGTTGATCCGGCGCTCTTCTTCCCGGCGGTCAGGAACCAGTTCTGCCAGTTCATGATGGTTCAGCTTCAACCAGGATGTGTTGCTCAAAAGGGGGAGAATATCATTGATACGCCACCACGGCGTACGGAGATTAACATCCAGGAACACGTCTGGTGTTGTCTGATGTTTGATTGCCAGAAGCGTACCTGCAGAAACCGCATTCCGTATGGCCAGGGTCCCATGGTATAAAAACGGGTGATCCGGCAAACCTGGGAGCTGCCCGGATTGAATATAGTCATAGGCGCAGGGGCTGACGATGTCGTAGGAGGGTTCATTGTCAGAAATCTTCACTTCAACCTGGCCAGTTGGCTGGTCCGTATGGGTCTGCAGTCCGTTAAGATCCATTCCCCAACCGGCCATGGCATTTTTGATCTGTTCCCCCAGCAGATCTTCTCCCACTGACGAAATAAACAATGGTGCCGCACCAAATGCCTGTAAATGCCAGGCCACATTAAAGGGCGCGCCCCCTAAAATCCTGTGTCCATCCGGGAAACAGTCAAATAAAACTTCACCAAATACGATAATCTGTCTGTCGGTCATATGCTTCAATCCATTCATTTTAATTCTGGAAAGTAATGATTGATGCCCTCCAGAATACCCGCCGCATAATTGCCGTTCATGTTTAAATACCCTCCCCGGGCAATATATAGACGGTCTGAAAAAACGGTTGCACCCACCTGTTCTCTAATCTGTGATTTTAATTCGGGTGATGCATTGGCCACGATGACAGACTTTATAGGGCTTAAAAGAACGGCCTGGTCGTTACCGCTGTCACCGGAAAATATAGTGCGGGCATAATCAAACGCGTTGGTTTTTATCAGGAATTCAATTGCTTTTCGTTTATCGGCACTGGCCGGCAGAATGTCCAGCAATCCGGTCCTTTTTTGTTCGTCGATACTCCAGATGGTATTGGTCTGTAAGCCGTGCTGCGTCATCCGCAATTGTATTTCACCGGCCAATATGCCCGGATTGATACTCAGCGGCACATAATAACTGAGTTTATAGCGCCCTTGTTTTTCCTCTTCCTGGAGCCGGCATTGGGCTATATCGGAAAGGAAAACAGCCAGCTCCTTTGGGCTTTTGTTTTCCCAGTCACGGCAAATATGCTGATCCCAATCAATTCGACGGCGCCACCGGCCGGACTGGATGTTATAAACAGCGCTTCCTACATCTGTGACGGCATAGTCCGGTACAGGCAGGTTAAAATGGCCGATGGCGTCCATGACCAGTTTTTTATCCCGTCCGGTCACATATGCAAGTTTAATCCCCGGCCTGGAAACCAGCTTGCGGAACAACGGCATTGCCCGGGGAGAGGCAGGTTGAGGACCGTTGGGAATAAGGGTCCGGTCCAGATCAGTACAAATTAACAGCTTATCCGGCATGGGATTATTTTTCACAGCGGCTGAAAAAATCATAATGGTTAATGCCGTCCAGAATTCCTGCCGCAAATTTTTTTTCGGAAAAATAAATCGGTTCAATATCTGTTAAATCGGAAAGTTCTTCATTGTGCCGATTCTTAACGACAACAGAAAGGGTATTTCCCCGCATCACATCTTCGTCGGCTCCGGATCCGCCGGCAGTTAACATGTGATCCAGGGGAATGTCCCATTGTTCGGAAAACCATCGGATCGCGTACCCTTTGGAGGCCCTGACAGGTATGATGTCCAGAAATTGCCCAAATGAATATATGAGGTTGACGGTCTGTTCATTTTGATGCAACAGGGTTTTGATGTCATCCAGTGAAGGTGCGAGTTTCGGATCGTAATAATAACTGATTTTATGTTGACTCTGTTCTGCCTTGGGCTGTAATTTTAATCCTGATAAATCAGACAGAATACGATGAACAGCCTTTGGGTTCCATAAATGATCAATATGGTTGGTCCAGACCAGGTCCCGTTCCAGGTTTCCACCATAGTAAATTTCCGTTCCCATACTGGTAATAAGTACATCGGGCTGGATAATCTGATATTTTTTTAAAATCGTCAGCGCAGAATCCAGCCGGCGTCCTGTGGCAATACAGAAGCTGATGTCTTTACGGTGATCAGATAAAATTTGATTTAAACGGGTCAGGGAATTCATATCTCCCAACAGGTTCTGGTCAATATCCGATACAATTGCGCCATTGTGATAAATCATTTGCCGACGGGTGACAGGTAAGCGTTTTAAAGGTTTGCGTTTTTCTATGATCGGCTGGACGACATTTAAGTATTTGTCGATGTGAGATTCCCAGGTGTAGTTTTTGTTCACACCTTTGAGACCATTTTCCGATAAATTATGTCTATGTTTCTTGTCTTTTAAAATGTGTAAAATTTTATCAACGATGTCGCTTTTATCCAGCGGGTTGATCAGGTACCCGTTCAGACAGTTTCGAACAATATCAATAGGACCGCCGTCTTCGGTGGCTACAATGGGAACAAAGCTGGCCGCGGCTTCGATTAAGGTTAATCCAAACGGTTCCGTCAGTGCGGGATTGATGAAAATCCCCCCTGAAACAGAAGCCAGACGATATAAAACAGGGACTTCATCCGGTTTATGGGTTTTCGGATACGCCACTTTCCCATAGAGGTCATATTGATCGATAGTCAGCAACAGATCGGTCAGGACCTCCTGGGCGCCAGTGTCCAAATCCCGGATGTCTTTCCGGGTTCCCGCAACAATCACCAGATTGGCCAATTTTTGTAATTCCAATGATGTCCCGTATGCTTCGATCAAGGTATGAATATTCTTTCTTTGATCAGGACGCGAAATGGTCAGGATCATGGGTTTGTCCGGAGTTATCAGGAATTTGCTGATCTCTTTAAAAATCGGACTGTCAATCTCATCGCCAACGGGCGGATGGAATTTCTCCAAGTCTGTTCCCGGTGGAATCATCTGCATACTGTCGGGTTGATAAAAATCGTAGGAGGCATACTGTTCGTTGATTTCATGGCTGGTACTGGTGATCACCAGTTCAGCAGAACCCAGGGTGTCTTCTTCGGCGTTTATTCTGCGGGTCATATTATAACGTTTTTCTATAACTGAACTTTTCAGTCCGCTGGCGATCAGCCTTTTGCGCTTGCTTCGTCCCAAAGAGTGGGCAGTGAAAACCAAAGGCAATTCCAATTGATGAGATAAACGTGTTCCCACGTATCCCGCATCTGCATAATGGGCATGGATGATACCTGGCAGATTTTTCTGTTGCTTTAAGAAAACCAGGGCATTATCTACAAAATTATCCAGGTAGTCCCAAAGATTCTCTTTGGGGATATATTCTTCGGGTCCGCAGTCAATTCTGACAATTCGGGCTGTTGAATTCAATGGTTCAATCACTTTATTGTAATCGTCACTGATTTGCGGATCAGCAATGCGGCGGGTCATCAGGTCAACCTGTTCCACATCAGGACGTTTGGAAATTGCTTTGGCGAATTCCAGAACATATTTGGTCTGGCCGCCGGTGTCCGCATCCCGCCCCAGTTCAAGCCCTTTGCCTCGAATTAATCCGTGGATATTGATTAACAAGATGTACTTTGGATTGGATTTCATAATGTTAATAACTATAACAAAGTGACATAAATATTTAAAGTGATTCTCAATACATTTGCAGTATGCACTTGCCTTGGGGGTACGGGGCTGGTAAACATCAAACAAAAAGAGGTCGACAAACAAATCAAAATGATATTTCCTCCATGGATATCGTCTTGGGTGCGGCCAAAAAAGTTTGGGGGTTATAGAATAATTTATGTCCGATTATCATTATCAATACAGCTTGTGCAGTGTGCCGGCGTGGGTGATCGGCTCCCGCGAATTCAACGCCAGTCCTACGCCGTTAAGTGTCCATGGTGTACGAGCTACCCATGCCCATTTTTTCAAAAAGTTGGATAGTCTCTCCAGCTGGGAAGAAAGGGCAAGGATATTCCAAGATTATATGGATGTTGCGTTTCATCTTCATCAATGGCGAGAAAAAGATACTGCTGGTGGACAACTCAGTCTAAAACACAGTTACCTGGGTTTTCTCCGGGGCTGGCTTTTTGATGCTGATTCCGTTGAAGGTGCTGTCTTGAAGGGATGGGTGCAAAACAGGATGGGGTTGCCCCCAACCTATCACGGCGGCCTGATCAAAGGGAAAGAGAGCAACGCGTATTTATCATACCTGAAGGATCGCATGAAAGGTTCAGCGCGAACCAACGGTATTTTTTCCCAGCTAGATCTTCTCTATGAATTTGTTCAGTACGAGATGACACGCCGCGATCCCGACACCACTCACATCACCCTTTTCAGAGGTGTTCATGGGTTTTACGATCATGACATACTTGAATGGGATGGCAAGAAAGGTAAAGGGGTGGTCCGGCTCAATAATCTGAACTCCTTTACCCATGATTTTGAGCGGGCCTGGGAATTTGGAACATTTATTATTGAAGCCAGGGTTCCTGTTTCAAAAATTTTTTTTGATGGCGCTTTTCTCCATGCCGGGATACTCAAGGGGGAGGAGGAAGTGTTGGTCATTGGCGGTGTGTACGATATTTCCAGGCGAATTATATAATTTAGGGAAACCATCATTCATGCAATCGGTTCGGATACCTGACAGAAAACAAATTGTGGAGAAGGCAAAAGGGGCCTTTGTCGGTCTTGCTGTTGGAGATGCCTTGGGGGCGACTACCGAGTTCATGACGCCCGAGGAGATCAAATTACAATATGGTGTGCATAAACAGATCATTGGGCAAGGATGGCTGTATCTCAAAGCCGGTCAAGTGACAGATGATACTGAAATGTCGGTTTGTATCGGACGGGCCATTCGAAATTCCCAGGGATGGAATCTTTCCGCCGTTGCAGAGGAGTTTGCCAATTGGATGAGAGGCAGGCCAGTTGATGTCGGCTCCACATGTGCCAGGGGAATCAGAAACTACATCCTCAACCAAACCCTTGAAGCAGAACCGAGTCGATGGAGTGCCGGAAACGGAGCCTTGATGCGCATGCTTCCCGTTGCACTTTACACTTTGGGGAATGAAGCCTCCCTTGCTCAATATGTGGTGGAACAGGCCCACCTGACGCACAATAATCCGCTGTCTGATACGGCATGTATCTTTTTTGGTCGTCTGCTTCATGACGCCATGATGGGCGCCACATTGAGTCAACTTCGGATCCATACCGACGAGTTTGTGGCTAAACATCCGGATTTTCGTTATCAACCGTATCCGGGTAAAAGCTCTGCCTACGTTGTGGACACGGTGCAGACCGTTTTCCATTTTCTATTTTCAACGGCCACTTTTGAAGCGTGCCTCATTGGTACGGTAAACCAGGGGGGGGATGCGGATACCACCGGCGCATTGGCCGGGATGCTCGCCGGTGCTGTCTATGGAGTCGATGGAATACCGAAACGCTGGTTGAAACGGTTAGATTCCCGTGTTTATTCAGAGGTGAGTGAGTTGTCGGAATATTTGGTGGACCACTCTCCGGTACTTTTAATGTAAGGAAGGAAATTATGAAATATCAGCATGTATTCAACGACGGGTCAGTGTGCGACCTGCCAGTGGGAAAGGTGGTTTGTGTTGGTCGCAATTATGTGGATCATATCAGGGAACTGGACAATCCCATGCCCACGGAGCCTATTTTGTTTATCAAACCGTCAACATCGCTGCAGCCGATCAGCCAGCCGATTGTGATCCCTGATTTCACCAAGGACTGCCACAATGAAACGGAATTGGCCGTGTTGATCGGCAAGGAGATCAGCAGGGCAGGGCGGGAAGAGGTCGAGGCTGCCGTTGCCGGTTATGGGATTGCATTGGATCTGACCCTGCGGGATATCCAGAAACAGCTCAAGGAGAAAGGTCTGCCCTGGGAAAAGGCAAAAGCATTTGACGGTTCATGCCCTATCTCACCTTTTATTGGACCTGACAACCTTCCCAACCCCCAGGATACGCGGTTGAAACTGGAAGTGAACGGCCAGGTGCGGCAGGATGAGAGTACAAAGCTGATGATTAACGGGATCTTTGACTTGATCGCCTACATGTCCGGTTTTTTTACCCTGTTACCGGGAGATGTCGTGCTCACCGGAACCCCGGCCGGTGTGGCCGGGTTGAAATCAGGTGACAGGCTGAGGTTGGCGCTTGACGGCCGGTTTGGCTTCTCCGCATCCGTTGTCTGAGATGGATCACCGGAACGGCTGAATGCGGCGGTGATGGGCGGGTGGCCATCACCATAGCTGTTTAAGAGCCTGTTTGGTAATTGATGAATCGGCTGTATTTTCATGAAATTTCGCTTCGACTCTAATGACCAAACAGACTCTATAAAATCAGTTCAAAGTATGTTCCCAGCGTTCTTCTGTCAAATTTTTTCCCCAGACCCGGCCGGCTTTGGTTTCAGCCAGGGTGAAGCCGGCGGCGGCATAACGGTGCGGGCGGAATGGAGAAAATCAATGATCCAAAGCATAAGGGTTTTAAACCCTTTGTCCCGGGCGAACCGGACCGCCTCGGTGATGAGTTGCCTGCCGATGCCCCTGCCCCGTGTTTTGGGCTCGACGACGAGCCATCTGATCTGGGCTGTGGTATCATCTTGCCTGACCACAGCCACGGATCCGGCAAACTCCCCCCGGGTTTCGGCAATCCAGAGATGGTCCTTTTCTGAAAAATGTTCAATAAATCCGGCCATGCCCCTGGCCACATAGGCGTCTTGTCCCTCCGGGGTCAGGTCCAGCTGATAACCATGGCAACATCTCCTTAATTGGCAGCAGGGACTTGGAAAAAACAAATTCTCATTTGCCGGGACTGGTTTTCAATACCTCAGCAGCATCCTTGACCCGGGTCTGGTCCAGTAGACGGCGGGCATACGCGCTTGCCCGGGAAAAACTTGTCTCCATGACAGTGGCTTGGACCCTGGGCAGGAATTTGGGGTCCACACTGAGGGTGGTGATACCCACGCCGATCAGAAAGGGGATGTGGTCTGGATCATGTGCCATCTCTCCGCACACGGACACGTCAATGCCGTGGCTGACAGCTGCCTTTACAATGTTTGCAATGCCGCGGTTCACGGCGGGATGGTAAGGGATATAGTAGTCGGCCACCAGTTTGTTGCCCCGGTCCGCACCCAGCATATACTGGATAAAATCATTGGTGCCGATGGCAAAAAAATCTGCCAGTTCTGCAAATTCATCTATGGTGGCAAGCACTGAAGGCAGTTCAATCATCATGCCCACGTCAGGATCGCTTTTGTGGGGCACACCCTCCTGGGTCATCTGACGGATACATTGCGTCATTACCTGTTTTGCCGCCAGAAATTCGTCAATGGAGGATATTAATGGAAACATCAGGCGGACCTTTTCCCTGCCATGGGCAGCTCTTAAAATGGCTTTTATCTGGGCCCGGAAAATCTGGCGGTGCTTCAGGGAAAAGCGAATGGAGCGCAAACCTAAGGCCGGGTTGGCCTCCTGGATAAAATCAGTGTGTTTTATGACTTTGTCTCCGCCGGCATCCAGGGTGCGCACCGTTGTGACGGTTCCGGGTTCAGTCTTGTCAAACAGCCCTTTATAAATGAGGTATTGTTCGTCTTCCGAAGGAAAACCGGACCGGATCAGAAACGGGAATTCCGTACGGTAAAGGCCAATGCCTTCAGCTTTCAGTTCCCGGGCCAGGGGAATTTCACTGAGCAGGTTGATATTGGCAAGCAACCGGATGCGCCTGTTGTCAAGGGTGTAGGTGGCAGGCGGCATCTCCCGGGTTTTTGCCCGGTTCTCAGCCTCCTGTTTGGCCTTGAATATGGAAAGGGTGTTGTCGTCCGGATTGATGTAAATATTGCCCTGGCCTGCATCCAGCAGCAGCCGGGTGGTGTCGGGCAGATCTATAAATACAGGGTCATCGGCAATGATCAGCGGGATGGACAGGGACCGGGCGAGGATGGTGACATGGGAGGTGACGCCGCCGCCCACCAGCACAATGCCCCGGATGCCGTCGGCGGTGAGTTTCATTATGTCCGAGGGGTAAATGTCCTGGGTAACGAAAATAGTCCCCCTGTCAGCGGCTTTGGGCGTATGCACGGCCTTGAGATGGGACAAAAGACGTATGCCCAGGTCCTCAACATCCACGGCTTTTTCCTGCATATAGGCATGGGGATTATCTGAGAAAACTTTTATGTATTTCAGGGCGACCTGTTGGATGGCTGCCACAGGAGAGAGGCCCTGTTCTACCAGTGCTTTCATTTTTCCGGTGAAATTTTTGTCCTTGAGCATCATGAAATGGGCAGTGAAGATCAAAGATTCGCTTTCCGGAAGACTTGCGGCAAATTTATCCTGCAGCTCCTTTAATTCATCAATGGTTTTTTCCACGGCAGTTTGAAAATCAGCCAGGGAATAGGTGATATTGGATGTGTCTTCCTCAAACAGGATGGCTTTGCGTTTTCTTCTCGAAGGCCGGATCGTGCCAAAGGCTAAGCCGTATCCGTCGGATTTGCCTTTAATAAACCCAGGGAATGTTTTTGAAATGGTGTCTGCATCATCGCTTAGATCCCCCGGCTCAGATGCCAGGGCCATAAGCAGTCTTGCATTTTCAATGGCACCGGCCAACTGGGTGGCGGCCGTTCTCAATGCACGTTCATCAAGCAGGGTAAAATGGTCCATTTCCCGTTGCTGGACCACCAGAACGCCGATTTTTACCACTCCCCGCCGGATGGGAACACAAAGAAAAGAATTAAATGGCTCTTCTCCGGCATTATCAAAATATTTGAACCCAGGGCTTGTTCTTGCGTTTCCCACCCGCAGAATCTGGTCCCGGGAGAAGCACTGGCCCACCAGGCCTTCTCCGGGCAGCATCCGGATCCGATTAACGGCTTCGGGCTTCAGACCCCGGGTGGCTTTCAGAACCAGCTCGTTGGAACGGGAGTCAAAAAGATAGATGGAGCAAACATGGGCTTTAAGGTGCTTTGCCACAAGTTCGCTGGCACCGGTCAGAAATGCTTCAATGTCCGATCCGCTGGTGATGATGGAGGCAAGTTCCCCCATGTCGAACAGAAGGTTGAGATGGTCAGGTGCTTTTTTATTCATATTTTTTTGTTGCTCCACAGGGGTTATGCCTGCCCCCCAATGCAAATGTATTCATAATACCCAGGCCCTAATCTAATTTGAAACAGTTCAAGATTCAACGAAAAAAGACAGGCACAAAACAGTTTGGGTGAACTGTAAACCGGTTTTCAAAGGTCGGATTATGCCGCCTTATTTTATTTGTTCCGAGTTTTAATTCTATACTAACAAATGAGTGGTAAAAAGTGTTGGCTAATGAGAATTTATAACAACCTGATGCCAAGCCAATTATTATTCCGGATATTGAAACCAGGCGGGTGTTGCGCATTAGAATGCTTCAATATCGGTAAAATAGGGCAGGGAGGGCTTACCTTTGAGTATTGTTGGAAATCTTCGGCTGCGTTATGTGTTTGGTTTAAGTGCCATTGCCATTCTTGTGACAACTTCTTTTTTTACCATGCAGCATCTCATTTCAAAACAGCGTGATTTTTCCCAGCTGATCAATCTTGCCGGGCACCAGGCCGGCCTGACCAACCGCATTGCGTATTTTGCAAGCCTGATGGCTGCCACTGATGATGAAACCGAGTTCAACCAGGCCCGGAGCCAGGTGGGTCTGACCATTCATAAAATGCAGGCTGCCCACAAGGCCTTAAAGGAAGGCGATAGTGAAACCCGGATTCCCAAAGTGACCAATGAAGCCCTGGAAACCATTTACAAAGACCCTAGGATGGGGCTGGACTCTGCCCTGCAACGGTTCCTGGAACGGGCCCGAAAGGTGTATGAAACAGATATGGACAGTTTGTCCATTGGATCCATTGACTATATATACCTGGTCAATTACGGCCCCCATGTGCTTGACCCTCTTTTGGATGCAGCGGTTGACGAATATGAACGCATAGGCAGAGCCGCCATTGTCAAGATAGAACGGTTTGAAGGGATTGTATGGCTGGCAGCCCTGGCCGCTTTGCTTCTGGAGGCTTTTTTTATTTTCAGGCCTTTGGAAAAACAGGTGCGCCAGGCCCTTAACTCCCTGCAGGCCTCTGTGACCCAGCTGACAGACACCCAACAGCGTCTGGTGGAAGCCCAGAAGCTTGCCCTGGTCGGGGACTGGGAGATGGATGCGGCCACCGGGGCATTAAGCTGTTCCGATCAGATCTATGAGATTGTGGGAAGGCCCATGGGCTCTGTTGAAATGACCAGTGAAAATGTTCTTAAATTTATCCATCCCGATGATAAAAACATTGTAAAAAATCAGTTCAATGCCCTTACTCAGAATCCGGATGCATTGAATATGGAGTTCCGGGTGATCCGGCCGGATGGGACTGAACGGCTCGTGTATCAGCAGGCCGCCTCTGCAAAGGGCAGTGATGGTAATGTGGTAAAAATTTCAGGTACCATCCATGACATCACCGAACGCAAGGAGCTGTCAAACAGACTGGATAAGCTGTCCCGGCATATCCCCGGATTTATTTTCCAGTATAAGCGTGACAGGAACAAAACCGGGTGCATGCCCTATGTCAGCCGCGGGGTGCAGCAGACCTGTGGGGTCAGTGCCGATGTGATTCAGGATGATTTCCGGGCTCTTTCAGATCTTGTATATGAAGAAGACCTGCAAAAGGTCAGGGACAGCATTGATGCTTCGGCTATATCTTTAAGAACCTGGAAGTCCCAGTTCCGGATCAGGCATCCGGAAAAAAAAGAGGTCTGGCTGGAGGGCCATGCCACGCCGGAGCAAATGATGGACGGTGGCACGTTATGGTATGGCTATGTCTGGGATATCACCGAACGAAGGCAGGCTGAAAACCGGATTCGACGTCTGGCCCTTTATGACGCACTGACCGGCCTTGCCAACCGGCGCATGCTCATGGACAGACTCGCCCATGCCGTTGCCTTGTCCGGCAGGAAAAAAGATTATGGTGCCGTGCTCATGCTGGATCTGGATAATTTTAAAAGCCTGAATGATACCAAGGGACATGATACCGGGGATGCCCTGCTTGTGGATGTGGGCAGACGCCTTGGCAGCTGTGTCCGGGAAACAGATACCGTGGCCCGCCTTGGCGGTGATGAATTTGTTGTGCTTCTGGAGTGCCTGGGCAGTGATGAGACATTAGGCCATGACAAAGCCATGGCTGTGGCTGAAAAAATCAGGTCGGAACTGAACCGGCCCTATATTCTGGGAGATGACCAGCATGTCCACCACACCAGTGCCTCCGTCGGGGTGGCCCTTTTCCACGGCAGGGATCGGGATGAAAGCGAGGTGCTCAAACACGCTGATGTGGCCATGTACGAGGCCAAGGACCTGGGCCGCAACCGTATCTGTTTTTACTCCCAGGCCCGCCAGGCCATTGTGAACACCAGAAGCGCCATGGCCCTGGATATGAAAACCGGCCTGGATAACGGCGAATTCTGTCTGTATCTTCAGCCCCAGGTATTGAACAACGGTATGCTTTGCGGGGCAGAGGCCCTGCTCAGATGGCTGCCCCGGGATAAGCCGCCTGTCAGTCCGGAAGCTTTTATTCCTTTGGCCGAAAGTACCGGCCTGATTCTGCCTTTGGGGGAATGGGTTCTCAAGCAGGCCTGCACCATTGTCATGGATATGGAAAAATACCAGCTCCCCGAAAATTTTGCCCTGGCCGTGAATATCAGTGCCCTGCAGTTTGCCGAAGAAAATTTCATTAAAACAGTGAAAAGGGTGTTTCATGAAACCGGTGCCACACCGTTACGACTGAAATTTGAACTCACCGAAACCAGTCTTGTCCAGGATATGGGACGTGCCAGAAATATTATGAAGGAACTTCGCAGCATGGGACTGCAGGTTGAGCTGGATGATTTCGGTACCGGGTATTCTTCGCTGAACTTCATTAAAAACCTGCCCCTGACCGCGCTGAAGATAGATGCCTCCCTTATCCGCGGCATTGAGACAGATGAGTCCAGCAGAGCCATTGTCCGCGCGGCCCTTGCCATGGCCCGGGCCATGTCTTTGAAAACCATAGCGGAAGGGGTGGAAACCCGAAGCCAGATGGATTACCTTGTTGCAGAGGCGTGCGATATGATCCAGGGCTACCTTATCGCAAAACCCATGCCCTATGAGGCGTTTATCTCCTTCCTTGGCCGGAAATTAAAAACCGCATGAACCGGCGGCTTTTGTAAACAGCCCCAGCGCCAGAATAAAACTGACAAGCTCGGCAAGCGGCACGGCCATCCAGATGCCATTCACCCCCAGAAAGTGCGGCAGAGCGATAATACACAGTGCAATCAGCAGGCTTCTGAAAAAAGAAAGTGCCGCCGAAATTTTGCCATTTGAAAGTGCGGTAAACATGGCTGAACCAAAGATGTTGAAGCCGATAAACAGAAAGGCGAGCGGGAAAATCAGAAATCCGGCTCTGGCGATGGTATATACCGTGGACCCTGGAGGTGAAAAAATTCCTGCCAGCATGCCGCCGGACACCAGAGTGACGGTGGCTGTGGTGAGCGACGCAGCGCCTGTCACACCCAGGCAGATCCCAATGATTTGTTTGAGTTTGCCTTTGTCACTGCGGCCATAATTATAGCTGATTACCGGTGCGACACCCATGGAAAAGCCAATGAAAAATGTGGAAAGCAGAAATTGCGTATATATCATAATGGTGATGGCTGCCACACCATATTTGGGTGCTTGCGCCTAGTTTTCCCAGCAATGGGTTGAGGAAAAGCAGTCCGCTGGCAGCTATAACGATCCCTGTCATCGCAGCGGTGGCAACAATAAGAGAGAAATTGCAGCGGGCTTCACTGAGCTTGTTGTTTCCCATCTTGCGTGCGATGAGCGCACTTGCGCCTGTGGCAAGCATGGTGGAAAGTCCAACGATGAGGTTTATTACAGGTGTTACAATATTGATGGCGGACAGGGCATCAGTGTTCACCCCTCTTGCAACAAAAATGATGTCCACAATTGTGTACAGGCCGAAAAAAAGCATCATGAAGACCGTTGGAGAGGCAAAACCCAGCAGCATGCATGCATTGAAATCTTTTGCCAGAACATTCCCCGCTGTTTGTGTGTCTATGGCTTCAGAAGACATGAGTGTTGGGCAAGAACATTTTCTGGGTCGGGTAGCCGAACTCCACAAGGTGCTCCCCCCCGGTGAAACCAAAAGCCGTCAATGTCCTGCGGTGGCCCGTATCTGCCCGGTCTCCCCGGCGGTAGGTTGTGGTGCTGATTACCTGATGTCCGGTCATTACACTCATGGCTTTGGCAAGGTGTGTCTGCATGATTCCGCCGTGGCGATAAAACGGATGTATCCCCAGAAAATCAATGTTGCCCGACGCGGGAGAGAGCATCATGATCCCTATGGCGCTATTTTTTTCCTTCATGATAAAGGCGTGCTGCCTGGCTATATATTTTTGCAGTGTTGCCGCATGTTCGGTTTCGTTCAAGCAGGGAAAGCCATCCACCACCAGCCGCACCAGGTGCATCCAGGCGGTTGTATCCTCCTTTCTGGCTGGTCGAATAAGGCTATCCGCAGAGCGTTTAACGGTTAAATGCATGTCATGGACAGGCGCTTTGACTTCAAATCGCATCTGAAGCGGATAGAATTCCCTGTTTTGCCTGAACCTGCCGGGAGGGAATTTGTACATGGCTTTAAAAATCACGGCAAATGCCTGCTGGCTCTCATAACCTGATTGCAGGGCAATCTCCAGAATGGGCAGTTCCGAATACACAAGCTGTCTTGCCGCTTCTGTCAGCCGCCGTCGCTGGATGTATACATGCATCGGAACCCCCACCGTTTGGGTAAACAGATGGTGAAGGTAATAACGAGAATAGCCAAGGCGCCTGGCTACCTTCTCAAGCGCCAAAGATGTTCCGAGATGGGTCTCAATATGGTTGATCGCGGCAATGATTATTTCTATGGGCTTCATGGCGTTGGTCTGTAAGTGATAAACAATAAAAATCGTCTGGTTTATACTTTATATTGAAACAGAAAGATTGCCCGAGATAACGACGAGCCGTACTGATATGTGCGATTCCGGCTCAATTTTTTATCGATCAAAAAAAAGCTGAACAGGCAGCCATATATCCATTATGAAAGGGTAGACGAAAAGGAGTATGGTCATGCCGGCATTGATAAAACAACAAAGATTCTGTGGAAGAAATTTTTCAACATCTTGTTGCATAAAACCTTGTCGTCTTTTTTATCCATTGATTTTGTGTTATTTTGGTTTTTCTGAATGGGTTAATGGGTTAAAAAAGGACTGAAAATGAGAAAAGAAAATATCCTGGTGGGAGTACTGGTGGTGCTGGCGTTAGGTGGAATATATTTATATACCCGGCCTGCGCCGGATTTGGGTACCCAGGTAACCAACGTAAACATTGAACCGCTTGCTGGTGAAAATCAAACCCTGCAAAGTTCATCAATGGCAGCGCCCAAAGATATTTTTTGGAATGACTATGCCCCAGGCATGGCCATGGCCGTGAAAGAAGGTAAAAGTATTTTTCTTTATTTCCATGCATCCTGGTGCGGATACTGTGTTAAATTGAAAAAGGAAACCTTCACGGATGACCGGATCAAAACCTACCTGAACGACCATTTTGTCAGCATTGGCGTGGACACGGACAAACGTGAAACGCTGGCCCGGCAATGGGGGGTTCGGGGACTTCCAACCCTGTGGTTTCTGGAAGCGGACGGAACAAAAATCAATAATCTGCCCGGATTTGTCAATGCAGATCAGCTGCTCACGATTTTGCAATATATTCACACCCAAAGTTACAACACCATGAATTTCCAGGAATATGTCCAACAAAAAAAATCCTGATCCAATCTTCTGAAGAATTCCTGCTTGAATATCTGATGCGATCTATGATAGCGCAAAGATAAATAAGGACAGCGCAAAGAAAGCGTTGATTGGTTTTTATTTCAGGAGAATTGAATATGATACGGGTCGGCATTATTGGCGGGTCAGGACTGGATGACCCTGATATTTTAGAAAATTGTGAAAACATCAAGGAAGACACCCCCTATGGTCTGCCTTCATCAGATATCATGGCCGGGCAGATCAACGGCACCCGGGTACTGATTCTGGCAAGACACGGCCGCAAGCACCAGTACAGCCCCACCCAGGTGAACAACCGGGCAAATATACATGCCCTGAAACAGGCCGGTGCCACCCATATCCTTGCCACAACTGCCTGCGGCAGCCTGAGGCAGGAAATCGACCGGGGTCATTTTGTGATCCTGGATCAGTTCATTGATTTTACCCGGTTTCGTAAAAATACCTTTGCCGACTCTTTTGAACAGGGCGCGGTTCATACGGCCATGGCCCATCCCTTTGATCCGTGCCTGCGCAATGTGCTGTACAACTCTGCCGCGGATCTGGGGCTGAACGCCCATGACAAAGGATGTGTCGTTACCATTGAAGGCCCCCGGTTTTCAACCGTGGCGGAATCCAATATGTTCAGGCTGTGGGGCGCGGATGTCATTAATATGTCCACGGCACCCGAAGCCATGCTGGCCAATGAGGCGGGCATCCCTTATGCAGCCGTGGCCATGTCCACCGACTATGACTGCTGGAAACAGGATGAAGCCCCGGTCACCTGGGAACAGATTCTTTCGGTGTTCAATAAAAACGCCGATAATGTCAAACAACTGCTCATCAAGGCTGTTTCACAAATAACCCCGAATATGTGCGTATAGGAGAAACAAAAGACCATGGATTTAAAACAGATTATCAGAAACATTCCGGACTGGCCCATCAAAGGGGTCATTTTCAGGGACTTGACCACGCTGATGCAGAACCCCGAAGCATTTAGAGAATCCTGCGATATCCTTTACGACCGCTACAAGGACAAGGGCCTTGACAAGGTCGTGGGCATTGATGCCAGAGGCTTTGTGTTCGGTGCTGTGCTGGCCTATCGCCTTGGTATCGGTTTTGTCCCGGTGCGCAAAAATGGAAAATTGCCCCACAAAACCATTGAGCAGAGCTACAGTCTTGAATATGGCGAAGGCATCCTTGAGATGCACGAGGATGCCGTTACTCCCGGCGAAAAAGTGGTTATTGTGGACGATCTCATTGCAACCGGCGGCACTGTGGGGGCCACGGTCAAGCTGGTAAAGCAGCTTGGGGCTGATCTGCTGGAATGCGCCTTTATTGTGGAACTGCCTGATCTTAAGGGCCGGGATCAGATTCCCGGCTGTCCTGTGTTCAGTATTATTGAATTTGAAGGAGAGTAATGTCCTGTTACTAAATTTAAAGGGAGAAAGGGGGGCAGATTCATGAGAATTAACTTTATTCATTTGTGTTTACAGGTGACTGTTTCCCTGGTCCTTTTGTTTTTTTTTATTCCGGCAGGATGCGGGCTCAACACGGCCGGACATATGACGCACAGTCCGGTACTCATGGAACAGTACCGGGAAAAGCTGCTCCCTAAACAGTTATCATACTTTTACTGCGGCAGGGAAAATCTGCCCGATGCTGTGGTGGGCATTGACCCGGCCTATACCTTTGAAACAAAATTCTGGTTTCCCATTGAATCCGGTCCGGACCTTTACAGCAAGATCGACCATTTAAGTAATCTGGAACCCGGCCAGGACAGAATGTACGCCAGGGAAATTATTGGTCCGGCAGGCAACACCATAGGTGTGTGGTTCTCCTTTTATTATTCTACAGGTGTGACTGTGGATGATGCCAATCACAGGATTCAGGTGTTCAACCCTTACAGGCCTGAATCCAGGCTTTATTTTTTTTGACTATTTAAGACTTGGGAACGTCTGCCATGCTCAATCTGATCAAAAGCAACCGCATGGAGAATCTGGCCCAGGCCCTTTGCACCGTAATCGGCAAGGGTCCTGGCAATCCTATTGCATCCGAATTCATCGGTATCCAGTCCCGGGGTATGAGACAATGGCTTTCCCAGGTGATTGCACGTTACTTCGGGGTGTGCGCCAATGTGCGGTTCATGTTTCCCCGGCAGATGCTTGAATATATCCGGGAGCAGATCTGCAAAAGCCAGGGGGAAAGCCTTTCAGAACCGGGTCTGCTGAACCGTGACATGATGGCCTGGGGGGTTCTGGATGCACTCATGGCCAATGAAGCGGAACCGGTCCGGGTAGACAGGAGCTTTCCGGGTCCCGGAACATATCTTGAACATGATGATACCGGCACCAAGGCCATGGCGTTAAGCCGCAGGATCGCGGGCGTGCTGGATGATTACCAGGTGTATCGTCCGGACATGCTGGCTGCCTGGGGCAGGGGAGAAAATTGCGAATCAGAGGCCCCCCATGCCTTGTGGCAGGCGGTTTTGTGGCAAGCCCTCATAAAAAAAGGCATGTCCCTGCCCGACCAGATGCAGGCTTGTGTTGCCGCAATTGAATCCGGTACTGTCAATGCACAGGCGTTGCC
>NZ_JBFXHE010000008.1:0-4437 GCF_050177295.1 Desulfobacter sp. | reverse complement strand
CCCCCCATGCCTTGTGGCAGGCGGTTTTGTGGCAAGCCCTCATAAAAAAAGGCATGTCCCTGCCCGACCAGATGCAGGCTTGTGTTGCCGCAATTGAATCCGGTACTGTCAATGCACAGGCGTTGCCCCGGCGCATATCCCTTTTCGGGATCTCTGCCATGCCTCCTTTTTTTTTGAATCTTTTTAATAAGTTGAGCCTGAATATGGATGTTTTTCTGTTTCTGCTCACGCCAACCCATCACTTCTTTTTTGATCTGCCTTCGCCGCGTCAGCAGGAAAAGGCCGCATTGAAGAACAAGGCCATTCCAGCGCTGCCCGAAGAGGGCAATCCCCTGCTTGGCGCCCTGGGCCAGAGCAGCAGGGAAACCCAGGGGCTTCTGGAAAATTTTGACTATGACGAGCCCATGGGCGACCTGTTTGCTGACCCGGCTGCCGTATTAAAGGATACAGATGAACAGGGTGTTGCCGGCATGCTCAGGGTGATCCAGTCCGATATCCTGAATCTTATCTGGCGGGGCAAGGGCAGGGCAGATGCCCCCGTTGCTGTTTCACCCGGCGACAACTCCCTGGCCGTCCATGCCTGCCATTCGCCCATGCGCGAGGCCCAGGTGCTAAAAGATCTTATCCTGGATGCGTTCAACCGGGATCCAGGGTTGTGCCCCCATGATGTGGTGGTGATGATGCCCGATATTGAGGCCTATGCCCCTTTTCTGGAGGCTGTATTCTCCCAGTTTCCGGGGTTGCCCTTTACCGTGTCGGACCGCCGCCGCCGCTCGGAATCCTTTACCCTTTCCGCCTTTTTAAATATCCTTGACATGAAAGAGTCCCGCCTTGAGAAATCCAAGATTCTGGGGCTGTTGTCCTGCCCTGTCATTGCCGATAAATTCGGCCTGACCCTGGGAGACCAGGATCTTGTTTCTGCCCTGTTTGATTCTGCCGGGATCCTGTGGGGCAGGGACGGTGCCCACCGCGAAAGGATTTTGGGCCAGCCCTATGAACACAATTCCTGGATCTTTGGCCTGAACCGGCTCATGGCAGGATTTGCCCTGCCCGAAGCAAGTACCGTATTTGTCAATGATGTGCTTCCCTGCGACGGGTTTGAAGGGCTTGAAGGGGAAGTTTTGGGAAAATGCGCCCATTTTATTCATTCTTTGTTCAAGGCCCTGGACCTGATGGATTCCCCCGGCACGGTCCGGGAATGGGCCACCCGGTTCAGGACCATTATTTCAGACATGCTGGTAAAGGATCTTGGCAATGACGGGGATATGGCTGTGCTGCTCAATGCGTTGGATGATATGGAAAAGCAGGCTGGCCAGGCCGGGTTTGAAAGACCGGTCTCTTTTCCCGCTGTTCGCCTGGCCCTGACTGCCAAGCTTGATGTGCATGTGTCCCAGGGCAGTTTCCTTTCCGGGGGCATCACGTTCTGTAATCTTATGCCCATGCGCAGCATTCCGTTCAAGCTTGTCTGCCTGATGGGCATGGATGCCCAAAGTTTTCCCAGGACAGGCAGTTCCCCCGGATTTGACCTGATCCGCCAGAATCCCAGGCCCGGGGACAAGCAGGATCGCCAGGAGGATTGTGAGCTTTTTCTGGAGGCGTTGCTGTGCGCACGTCTTGGGGTTATCATTACCTATACCGGCATGCGCATCAGTGACAACGCGCCTGTTCCTGTTGCCTCACCTGTGGCGGAACTGATTGATACCGTTGAAAACAGCTTTGTTTTTCCCCGGGGGTTTAAATGGCAGTTTGCCCATCCGTTGCACCCGTTCAGTCCGGTCTATTTTTCAGATACCCGGGGGCCTGGATATTTTTCCTATTCAAATGCCCATTGCCGGCTCTGCAGCAGCCAGCGCACCAGACGCAATGGACATGGAGATACCGCCGGGGTCCCTTGTTTTTGCTTTCGGGATACGGACGGTGACAACGCCCTGCAACAGCAGGCGTCAGAAGACCTGCCAGTGATTGCGCTTGCTGATCTCATTGGGTTTTTCAGACATCCTGTCCAATATTATGTTACCAATACCCTGGGACTGATCTACCCTGAACCTGGGCTGGTACCGGATGAACGCGAACCTTTCAGGCTGTCCGGGCTTTCCCTTTACCATCTGGGTTCCCTGGCTGTTGAAAACCGTGAAAATCTTAATCTCTACCCCATGGTAAAGGCACAAGGCTGCTTGCCCTTCGGAAAAAAAGGCGAACAGGAATGGGCCAGGATCAATGATCTGGCAGAACCTGTAAAGCATCTGGCCCAAAATGAACTCCCTGGCGGGGAGCCGCGCATACTGGATTTAAGGGTGCAAACAAAGTCCTGCTGCATCACAGGCCAGGTGTCCCATGTGTATGACCCGGGCCGGGCCGTGGCCGGTTTTGGCAGGCTGAATCCGTCCCGGCTGCTGACCCAGTGGATTATGCACCTGGCGTATTCGTGTGTTGAAGACCATCCCGGAACCACCGTGATGGTGGGGCAGGACCCCAAGGGCCGCAAGCCTGCGGTGAGATTTGAATTTTCCGCTGTTGAAGAAAAATCCCGGGCCCGGGCCTTGATCCTGGATCTGGCCGGATATTACCTGAACGGAAAGGCAAGGGTCTTTCCCTTTTTTACCGATCTTTGTTTTCACCTGGTTGTTGATTTATCCTCACGGGACTATGACCTGTCAGCACCATCCCTGGCAAAGGCTTTAAGCAAATGCACCGGTTTGTGGCGCAACAATTTTAATTCAACCGGGGAGAGTTTTAACCGGTACACCGCCCTTGTTTTCGGGCAGAATAACCCTTTTTCAGATCCCACTTCCCTTGGGCGTTCCGGGGTGCTGGATGCAGGACTTGCCGTGTACAGGCCCATGCTGGAGCATTTTATATCATGAACAGACCTGCCTTGCCCCTGCCCCTTGACCCCTTTGCCCTGGACCTTGAAAAGATCAGCCTGATCGAAGCCAGTGCAGGAACCGGAAAAACATACACCATTGCCACTCTGTTTGTCCGGCTGGTGGCCATGGGCTATAAGGTGGAATCCATCCTGGTGGTGACATTTACCGAGGCTGCTGCCGCAGAGTTGAAATTAAGAATCCGCAAACGTCTGGTCCACTGTCTGCTGGTTTTGTCCGGCCAGGAAAGTGACGAATACAAGGCCGACGATCTCACCTGTTTCCTGCAAAAACAAGGCGATGCAGATCAAATCCGCCGCCTGCTCCGTCTTGCTGTGACCTGTTTTGACCAGGCTGCCATTATGACCATTCACGCTTTCTGCTTTTCTGTGCTCAGGGAAAATGCCTTTGAAAGCAATGCCCATTTTGACATAGAACTTATGGCAGACAACCGGGGCTTTGTTGACCAGGTGGTCCGGGATTTTTTTTCAGGCCGCATCAATCATATGGACCCCTTGTTTTTATCTTTTCTGGACCAGAACAATATCACCCCGGACACCTTTGCCAGCGGGTTAGTCCGGGCCGCGTCAAGGCAGGAAATCAAGGTGGTGCCTGCCCCCCCGGAGTTTCAGGAGATCTGGGATGATTACAAAGAGACCGTCAATTCGGCAGCAGAAATTCTGAACCGGGAACTGGAAGGCATCCGGAACCTGATCCAGGACCATGCCGGGATAGGGAAACAAAGTTATAGTAAAAAAAATCTGTCCAACTGGCTGGATGCCTGTCAAAAGAGATTTGAAAGCAGCCCTGGCACGGATCTGCTGTTTGACATGAGTGAAAAGGGCGATGCCCTGTATAAATTTACCCGGACCCGGCTGGCAGAAAAGACAAAGGCCGGCCACACCCCGCCGGACCATGTTTTTTTTGACCTTTGCGAACACCTGCTTGACCTGTCCCGGTCCATGGCGGCAAATCTTATTGCATTAAGATATCTGTTCCTTGATGATTACGCCAGGGCCCTGGCCGCCATGAAACAGGGGCAGGGGGCCTGTTTTTTTGATGACCTGATCAATGATCTTGCAACAGCCCTGGACGGGCCAGGCGGCCATGCATTGAAAACAGCTGTGAGAAAACGGTTCCATGCCTGCCTCATTGATGAGTTCCAGGACACGGACCCGGGCCAGTACAAAATTTTTTCCATCCTGTTCACGGATCCGGGTACGCCCTTTTTCATGATCGGGGACCCCAAACAGGCCATCTACGGTTTCAGGGGCGGTGATATTTTTACCTATATGACGGCGTCAAAGGCCTGCAACCAACGCTTTACCCTGGCAAAAAACTACCGTTCAGCACCGGCCATGGTGCAGGCCGTGAATACTATTTTTTCATCAAAGGATAATCCCTTCGGGTTCGAACTCATTCCTTTTTTACCGGTGGGCACACCTGACACAGCCGTTGACCGGCTGGTCTGCAACGGTGTTCCTGTCCCGCCGGCAACATTTCTGGTTGTGGACACCCAAGGGGTATCTGGTAACAAAAACGGTGTAATAAATAAGTCCGATGCCCAGGATCT
>NZ_JBFXHE010000007.1:0-32666 GCF_050177295.1 Desulfobacter sp. | reverse complement strand
TATCCAGTTATCCAGTTCCATGGTGTAATTCAACACACCAATCATACTACTGTCGAAACCGAACATTTTATAAGGAACTTTCATACTGTCAAGAAGGTCACGGGCATAAATCATTCCCTGCACAACGTTTGGCCCGCCACGACCGATTACAACCTGAACATTAGGATTCAGTGCAATGTTTTCTCTCAAGGCATCCAGCATCGCTTTGATGGTAACGAAAATATCGGTGTTGTTTGCTTTACCACCAATAATCTGAACAATGTTGGCATTCTTCAGGAAGTGTTTGTAGCAAATGCTTGCAATCTCTTTCATCTTTGCATAGGGCGGGTTTCCACCAAAGTCGGATGAAAACATTGCTTTGTCGCCCAGAACCTCAGTAGCTGCACTGTTGGCACCACCACCGAACATGAAGGGCAAGATGGTTCCGTTGGGGTTGAGTTCCACAACGTCGCTTTGTCCCTGATAGGTTCTCAGCTGGTTGATTTCAGTTTCAAATTCCGTCAATTCCGTAGCAAATACTTCATTGGGGAATTTGATGCGGGTATGTGCGGGATCGTCCTGGTCAAAAGCGGCTTTAACGTCGCAAGCCACCGGAAGAGGACGTTTGCCCTTTTTCATGCGGATGGGGTTGAGCTCAATCATGGTCAGACCATAATTGTTATAAAGATCCCACAGCTTGGGAATCTGCTGTACCAGCGGGCTGATGTAGGCTTTGGGGCATCCCAGTTTGATCAGGGCATCATTCACATGATAACCTCTGAGACCTTCATTGGGATTAAACGGAATAATCGCTTTTTTCTCGGGCGGCAGTTCTTCAACTTCAACACCACCTTCAACAATCAACAGCATGGTCGGTGTTCTGGTGATTGTAGAGGTGGTAATACTTACATAAAGCTCTGCATCTGAGGCAACAAATTCTTCAAATGTGCAGCCGTTTGCTTTATGTGTCGTATTGCCCTGCTTATATTCGGCAAAGCAAAGATCTTTTCTGGCCTGGTTGGCGTCTGCATAGTTGTCGACAATTTTTACCAGTCCTGCTTTTCCTTTTTTACCGGCACTGCCCATGAAAGACGGTTTTACAACGACCTTGCCGCCTTTTTTGATCAGCGCTTCAATCTGTTCTTTGGTAGCATTTTCTGTCAGGGTCTCTGCTACGGGGAAATCAACTGTTTCCATCAATTGCTTTCCGTATTTTAATCCAGTTAGTTGCATTTTTCCTCCCTGATAATTGTAGTGAATTTAATTAAATAAAATTTCTCAATTCATTCGATATTACCAACAGACCTCAATCTTAACACCTTGCTCTCTCACGAATACAAAGTGCCGATTATTTTCAAGCATCTAACATTAACCTTGAAACAATGTCTTCCGTCCAGATATTGTTTTAAGGGGTCGTTAGCTGCTCCTCCTATTTGTCCAATACGGTTAAAGCCCCCCTAAACGTTTTCCCACACCAAACCCTCCTTTCTGTTTGGGATTTGAATAAATTAAACGGCCATTTTAAAAATCTCTTATCAAGCTTATTTTATCAAGCTTATCAAATTTATGTTTAAGTTTATATAGGATAGGAACTTCCGTTTTGTCAATAGGATAGTATAGCCAAAATTCACCGCCGGAATTTAATATGCGTCCATAAAAAATCGAACAGATAGCAGCCATGGGGGTTTAACCTTATTTTATCTTGACATCAACTGTTAGCTATTCAAAACCATTACTTGGTATTGTTCATTCTGTTTATCGCATTATTTGGCATCGTTATGCCGTCAGTAATAGTGTAATGGCGTTGCCTAAGGGCATAACCTTGGCAAGATCAAAATATACAGGCAGACCTGCCAAGGAGATAGTAGCGTTTAATGTTTGTTCTTCTTCGCACTCGTAATGGTAGCATGCTTTGTGACATATTTGCATACCCCTGTTGGTGGTAGGTTTTGATATTCAATGTACTATAGCGTCTCAATCCACTAAGCGCAACGAAATTTTTTATTTTTTTTGACGTTGGATTTGGGTCTTCATTAAATATTGACCAAAACACTGAATTTAATCTATATAGATGGGCTGTGTATTTTTTTGGAAATGAACAACATAGATTAAAGATATAAAAAGCATGCAGACCATACGCGGGTTCAGAGATATTTTACCGGAGCAGATTGCTCTGTGGCAACAGGTCGAACAAGAAGCAGCAACCCTGTTTGAATCCTTTGGATACAGGGAAATCCGTATTCCCATTGTGGAAAAAACAGCGCTGTTTGCCCGGAGTATCGGAGAAGCAACCGATATTGTTGAAAAAGAGATGTATATCTTTGAAGACAGGAACGGGGACATGCTCACATTACGGCCCGAGGCCACCGCATCCATCTGCAGGGCATATATCCAGCATAAAATGTATGCTGCCGATCCGGTGCGCAAGTTTTATCTGACAGGCCCCATGTTCCGCAGGGAGCGGCCGCAAAAGGGCCGCTACCGTCAGTTTTACCAGATTGATGCAGAGGTATTCGGGGTAGACTCCCCTTATATTGACAGTGAACTGATTTTTCTTTTGCACACATTGCTGCACCGTCTTGGACTTGAAGGCCTTTTTGCCCATATCAACAGCCTTGGCTGTCCTGCCTGCCGTCCTGATTTTCAAAACGCCCTGCTGGACTTTTTAGGCGAACGAAAAGCCAGTCTTTGCGAGAACTGCAAACGCAGGCTGGTTAAAAATCCGCTGCGGATACTGGACTGCAAAGTACAAACATGCAGACAGGCCCTTGAAGGGTCGCCTGCCACAGTGGATCACCTGTGCCCGGACTGCCGTACCCATTTTGAAACCGTGAAAAACAGCCTGGAAAAACTGGGGGTGAATTTCAAGATAGATGATACCCTGGTCCGGGGACTTGACTATTATACCCGTACCGCCTGGGAGATTCAGACCACAACGCTTGGCGCTCAGTCTGCCGTTGCAGGCGGCGGCCGGTACGACCGTCTGGTGGAAGAGCTTGGCGGGCCCTCAACACCGGCCATCGGGTTTGCCATCGGATTTGACCGTCTGGTGGAAGTCATGGAACAGCTTGGCAACCAGGCGTGCGAAACAGGCCCGGAGCTTTTTATTGTGAGCCTGGGTGCCGAGGCCCAGAAATATGCATTTGAATGGTCCTGCAGACTGAATACCATGGGCATAAGAACAGAAGCAGATTTCCGCGGAAAAAGCATGAAAGCATTGATGAAGCGGGCAGACAAGCTTAATGCCGCTTTTGTTCTCATTGCCGGGGACAATGAACTTGCCCAGAAAAAACTTGTGCTGCGCAACATGGCGACCAAGGAACAGACAGAAATCGGCCTGGACCATCTGGTGAACGATTTGGCACAACTAATTAAAAATTAAAATAGTTATGGAGTTTAAGAAAAAAGTGACTGATTTACTTGGAGACATGAAACGCACACACACCTGCATTGAGTTGGGAGACAGCCACGTTGGCCAGGAAGTTGTACTTATGGGGTGGGTTCAGCACCGCCGGGACCACGGCGGCGTCATTTTTGTGGACCTTCGGGACCGGAAAGGCATTACCCAGGTTGTATTTGATCCGTCTGTCTCCGCGGCTGTCCATGAAAAAGCCCAGGAAATCAGAAGCGAATATGTTCTGGGCATCAAAGGAAAGGTGTCGGCAAGGCCATCTGACATGGTAAACCCCAGAATGACCACCGGTGCCATTGAGGTGCTTGTGGACGAGCTGCGGATTTTTTCCAGGTCCAAAACACCTGCCTTTCAGATTGAAGACAGGGTGGATGCATCGGAAACCATACGACTCCAGTTCCGTTACCTGGATTTAAGGCGCACCCAGCTTAAAAACAATATTCTGGCCCGGCACAAAACCACCATGACGGTTCGAAATTATCTGGATGCCAACGGGTTTGTGGATATTGAAACTCCGTTTCTGACCAAAAGTACGCCCGAAGGCGCCAGGGATTATCTGGTCCCCTCCCGGGTAAACCAAGGCGACTTTTACGCCCTGCCCCAGTCTCCCCAGCTGTTCAAACAGCTTTTAATGGTTGCCGGATTTGACCGGTATTACCAGATTGTCAAATGTTTCCGGGACGAGGATCTGCGGGCGGACCGCCAGCCCGAGTTCACCCAGATCGATATGGAGCTCTCCTTTGTGGATGAACATGCGGTGATGCAGATTGCCGAAGGTCTGGTCAAGGCCATTTTTAAAAATGTACTGGATGTGGACTTTCCCGAACCCTTCCCCAGCATAACCTGGGCCGAGGCCATGGACCGCTTCGGTATAGACCGTCCTGATTTGAGATTTGGCCTGGAATTAAAAAATGTGTCCGATATTGTGGCCAATGCGGATTTCAAAGTATTTGCCTCTGTGGTAAAAAACGGAGGACTGGTTAAGGCCATCAATGCCAAGGGCTGTGCCGACTTTACCCGAAAACAGATTGATGAACTCACCGAATTTGCAGCCGTATACAGAGCCAAGGGCCTGGCCTGGATAAAGATAAAGGAAGACCAGTGGCAGTCCCCCATTGCCAAATTCTTCTCTGATGATGAAAAAGAGGCGTTAAAGCAACGCCTGGATCTTGAATCCGGTGATATTGTCTTTTTTGTGGCAGACCAACCCAAAGTCACCAATGAAGCCCTGGGTCAGTTGAGAAACGAATTGGCACGCAGGCTTGGGCTCATTGATGACAATGAGTTCAAGTTTACCTGGATCACCCATTTCCCCATGTTTGAATATGATGAAACGGAAAAACGCTACCAGGCGCTCCATCATCCGTTTACCGCACCTATGGAATCGGACCTGGACAAACTGGAGACCAGCCCCCTGGAAGTCAACTCCCGGGCCTATGACCTGGTTCTTAACGGTATTGAGATCGGCGGCGGCAGTATCCGTATCCATGACAGCGAACTGCAGGAACGGGTGCTCAAGTGCTTAGGGATAGGTGAAGAAGAAGCAAAGGAAAAGTTCGGGTTCCTTCTGGAGGCCCTGACTTTTGGCGCACCTCCCCACGGCGGCCTGGCATTTGGCCTGGACCGTCTGGTGATGCTGCTTTGCCGTGAGGATTCCATCCGCAATGTCATTGCCTTTCCCAAGACCCAAAAAGCCACCTGCCTGATGACCCAAGCACCCTCAAAGGCTGCCCCGGCCCAGCTCCAGGAGCTGGCCATTAAAACGGTAAAACCCCTGAATTAAGCATAGAGTCCAAGGCTGGATGCCTGAAAAACAAAAACCGTCCGGAATTGATTTATTTCCGGACGGTTTTGTTTGAACGCCCTTCATATCCCAAAGGCAGCTTTGCCCCTGATCATGTAAGGTCCCTGAAAATATCGTGTATGATCTAGGCCTGTTTTCTTTTTACATGAAGAATAGGGGTGTTAAACACCAGGGCAGAGACCTGTTTGTCATTTTTTACCTTAAGCTCCAATGCATCTGTATCAATTTCAAAATATTTTGATATCACATTAACGATATCGGTCTGAAGATCTGTCAGTGTGGTGTCGTTCACTTCCAGTTTGTCGTAAATCAAAGAAAATTGAAGGCGTTTTTTTGCTTCGTCACTACTTCTTTTCTGGCCTGAGAACCGTCTCAAAAATTCTTGCAGCATTCAACCCTCCTTATTTTAACCCAAAGGTTTTACTCAGTTTACTCCATACGCTGGTTTTCCGGTTCGGTACCTCAATGGGAATATCTTCCCCATTCAGACGTTTGGCAATCCTGCGAAAGGCTTGCCCGGCACTGGAATCGTTCTGGAGTACCAGGGGGATACCGGTGTTGGAGGAGATGAGAACCTTTTCATCCATGGGAACAAGGCCTATCAGCTCAATGGACAATATATCCAGCACATCTTCATGGCTGAGCATTTCACCGCGTTCCACACGGGCAGGCTCAATACGGTTGACAATGAGTTTAGGCTCCAGAGAACGGGCGTATAAAAGACCGATAACCCGGTCCGCATCCCTGACAGCGGACACATCCGGGGTGCAGATCACTATCGCTTCGTTGGCACTCACAACAGAATTTTCAAATCCTCTTTCAATACCAGCCGGGGAGTCCATGACCACATAATCAAATTTTTTGCGCAGCTCCTTGGCCACCCGTTCAACCCCTGCCGGTGTCAGCACATCTTTATTATCGCTTTGGGAGGCCGGGATTAAAAAAAGATTGTCAATACGTCTGTCCCTTATGGCGGCTTGATCTACTTTACATTTGCCCTGAACCACGTCAACGATATTGAAAACAATCCGGTTTTCCAGGCCCATAACCACATCAAGGTTACGCAGTCCGATATCCATGTCCACAATGGCGACCCTTTTTCCTTCAAGGGCAAGAGCGGCTCCAATGGAAGAGGTAGCGGTTGTTTTGCCCACGCCGCCCTTTCCAGATGTCACGACAATAACTTTTCCTTCCAAATTACACCTCAATATCTATGGTTGCCTTTTTTTTAAATCACTTCCGGCCAGGGCATCCGCTTGAACGGATTGTCTTTCATATAATTTTTAACCACAATGCTCTCCTGCTCCACACAGGCAAACTCAGGTCTCTGGCTCCCTGGGTCCCCGGCTCCGGTGGCTGTTATCAGCCCTATCTTTACCAGGCTTGGGTTAAATGCCAGGGAGAATATCATAGCACCATCATTTTCCGGGTATCCGGCATGGACTTTTCCTGCCAGGGTGCCAAGCACAATAATATCGCCGCCTGCGGTGAGCTCGGCACCAGGGTTCACATCCCCTGTGATGATCAGATGTTTTCTGGCATTTATTTTCTGGCCGGAGCGTACCCGCCCCCTGAGCATAAGGACATCACTTTTATGATGGTTCCAGCCCTTGGACATATCTCTTTGACGGCGACGTTCGGGGGGAATGGAGCGCTTTTGGGGGGAAGTTGAAATAGTGCCAAGCTCAAAATTACTTTCAAGGTGTGTTTTTATCCTTTCAACCAGATCCTCCTGCCCGGCAGCATCCCCGGTATCAAGGGTCACATCCGCATTGAGGGCCAGATGCTTGAGTTTTTTCAACAATCTGTCAATTTCAGCAATAATTTCAGATTCCGGGTGAGAGGGGTCTATGGTAATCCACAATCCGCCACCGGCACCTTTGAGTTTGACAGGAACGGTGTTATCAAAATTTATCATTAAAATCCATAAGCAAAGTTGAGATTGATCCGTACCATTTCTGCCCAGCGTAAAAAAACTGTTCAGAATACGGATTTAAGAATATTCACGAAACTATAAAAAATCATGAAAATTGTGTCAAGGAGTGATGAATTTTCACAAATCCAGACAGACGTATAGAAGGGTCTGTCATCCAAGGATATCTCTCAACTTATGTGAGAAATCCACCACGGAATAGGGTTTGAGAATATATCCTTTGCACCCCTGCCTGAGCATTTCCTGGGCATTTTCATCAATGGCATATCCTGTGGAAAGCAGGACTTTAATATCAGGGTTCAATTTTTTCAGCGCCATAAACACAGCCAGTCCATCCATGCCCGGCATGATCATATCCAGCACCACAATATTTATGTCGTCCTTTTTTTCTGCGTAGATTTTCAAGGCCTCCTTACCGGAAGCGGCTGTGAAAACCGTGTAGCCCAAAGCCTTGCATATCGTCCGTCCAACGTTGAGAATGCGCTGTTCATCATCTACCAGAAGTACGGACTCATGGCCAAGCATCAGTTCATTCTTGGCAGAAGGCATTTCATCTAAATGTTTGTGCTCTGCCAGGGGCAGAATAATGGAAAAAGAGGAGCCGACATTTAAAGAGCTCCATACATCAATGACGCCGTTGTGATGTTTTACGATTTTTTTGGCAAAGGTCAGACCCAGTCCCTTTTTTTCCGGGAATTGGTTATGGTCGTGGGAATAAAAGGCTTTGAATATCTTTTCCAGGGTGTTGCTGTCCATGCCGATGCCGGTATCGGATATGGTGATTTTACAAAAAAAACCGGATTTCAGTCCAAAGGCATCTGCTGTACCATTAAGAATTGCTGAAGCTTCCGTGCGCACAGAAAGTTTGCCGCCTTCCGGCATGGCCTGTAATGCATTATCGACGATAGCTGCGACCACCTGTTTAATTTTATCAGGATCGCCTTTAATGATTAAAGGCCGGGCATCAAGGCTTACATCCAAGATGATCCGGTGCCCTTTCAGATTAAGGGTTTCCACCACAGACCGTACCAGCCTGTTGACATCCATGCGTGTTAAATAAACCTCATCGGCCATGGCAAAGCCGAGCAGTTGGTTGGCAAGATCGGAACCCTTGTCAACGCTGGACAAAATTTCAATAATATGGCCGTAGAGAGGATCTGTGGGATTAACATTGTTGAGCATCAGTGAGGCATGTCCCTTGATGGCGGTCAGCAAATTGTTGACATCATGGGCAATTCCGTTGGCAAGCGCCTCCACGGCATCTGTTTTCTCAAACTGGGTTGCAGTTGTAATATGTTCCATTCAGTTCGTATCCTGGTACCTTGTCCTTGCCGATGCCTATTCCAGGGAAATGATGCCTTCAAGAATAGCATACTTGGTTAATCCGGCCACTGAAAAAATATTGAGTTTTTTCATAATATTTCTTCGATGGGTTTCCACGGTCTTAATGCTTACACCCAGTGTCTCGGCAATGTCTCTGGTTTTTTGGCCTTCAGCAATCAGTTGGAGGACCTCCCGTTCCTTCCGGGAAATCTTATTGAATTGGGGCGGTGTATCCCATATGCTGCGATCCATGCTCTGGTCGTCGGTACACATTCTGGCAATGGACGGCGTCAGGTAGAAATTTGTACGGATAACTTCCTGGATGGCATCATAAATTTCATCAAAGGCAGACGCTTTGAGAATATAGCCGGATGCACCCGAATCAAACATTTTATCAATAATTTTTTTACTTGAATGCATGGACAAAGCGATCACCCTGGTATGGGGCACTTCTTTCCTGATTTGGGCTGTGGCTTCCACGCCGTTAAGCTCAGGCATGGCAATATCCATCATCACAATATCAGGTTTAAGGGTGATTGCCTTTTCAACGGCTTCCCTGCCGTTTTTTGCAATATCCATAACCTGTATGCCCCTGTTTTCAAGAAGAGTTCTCAACCCCTCCCGAATGATGGCATGGTCGTCAGCTATAAGGACTTTTAACGGCATATGGCTCCAAAATATTTTGTTGAAGTCTATATCGAAGAACGGTTAAAATCAAATATTAATTAGAATTATCTTGACAATAAAAAGGAGAACATATGTTTAAAAGCTTTACAGTTGAAGGCCGGCAGGGGACATCCTCCATCCATGTGGGAGAGTCCCTGTCCCGTGTAGGAGATTACCTGCCGGATCAGGGTACTGTGGTTATTGTCACCGATGAAAACATCCTCAGGCATTACGGTGCATCATTCCCTGCCGGCCATGTGATCACCATCGGCACCGGGGAAAAGATAAAAGTCCTGTCTACGGTGGAATATATTTTGCGGGAAATGATTAAGGCCGGGTGCGACAGGTCAAGTTTTTTACTGGCTATCGGCGGCGGCATTGTCTGTGACATTGCCGGATTTGCGGCATCTGTTTTTCTAAGGGGTATCCGTTTCGGCTTTGTTTCCACCTCTCTTCTTTCCCAGGTAGATGCCAGCGTCGGAGGCAAAAACGGCGTCAACCTGGATGCCTTTAAAAATATGGTGGGGGTGTTCAGCCAGCCACAGTTTGTTCTGTGTGACATCGACATGCTGTCCACCCTGCCG
Source organism: Desulfobacter sp. (assembly GCF_050177295.1). NCBI lineage: Bacteria > Pseudomonadati > Thermodesulfobacteriota > Desulfobacteria > Desulfobacterales > Desulfobacteraceae > Desulfobacter > Desulfobacter sp. Next base: position 22,965 of record NZ_JBFXHE010000007.1, on the reverse strand, counting down.
GAAATGGAAATCTCCAACGGTCTGGCCGAGATTGTCAAACATGGACTGATCAAGGACCTATCCCTTTTGGAGTTTGTCGAAAACAACCGGGATAAAGCCCTGGCCCTGGACCGGGAAACGATTTTCCGGATGGTTGCGGATTCAGTAGCCATTAAATCCCGCGTGGTCCAGGCAGATGAACGGGAGGCCGGGGAGCGCCGCAAGCTGAACTTCGGCCACACCATCGGACATGCGTTTGAAAAGCTGAACCCCTGCGGCCATGGCCGTGCGGTTGCCGCAGGGATGGTGGCGGCAGCCGCATTTTCTCGCCAGAAAGGGTACATCAATCAAGGGGATGTGGACCGGATCAAGGATTTGCTTTTAGGGCTTGGTCTGCCTCTTGCCTTTGACTTCCCTGCGGAACAGATCATTGAGGCGGCATCCAGGGATAAGAAAAAACAAGGCCATACTCTCTTTTTTGTTTTTCTTGGACAGATCGGGCAGGCCAGAGTGGACAAGATCAGCTATGATGAACTCAACGGTTTTATTCGTGACTATTTTGCCTGATATTCATTTATCTGTAACACCCCGCTTTCAAAGAACATAACTGATTGCATCGGCTTTAGCCGATGCAATCATTCCTTGATAAATTTCAAGCATGCTCATTAAGCAAGGCCTTTCGTTCATGTGTTTTCATCAAATCCATCCCCAATATTTACCCCAAATACTCTTCTAACCAACTGATAACCGATTCTTAAATATTTTAAAGTAATACTGGCCAAGCTTAATAAAAACAAACAGGAAAATGTATGAATTTTATTATCAAGGTGTATCAGAAACCCGGCCGGATTCTTCCGGATGAGTCCATTGATGCCCTTGCCAGGGATATCCGGGAAATCGCCGGCGACTGCTTCCATGCCCTGCCCCATTACCAGGCCATTGTCGGCACCCGAAGCGCACTTTCCGACAAACTCATTACCCTGGCCAGGGACAAGAACGGTACACCCCAGGGATTCTGCTCCATGGTGTTTTTAGACATTGAGGATGTGGGGCGGATTCTGCATCTTGGCCTGACCTGCGTACGGCCCGAAGCCAGGGGAAAACGGCTCACACACCTGCTGGTAAAAAAAGCCTTGACCGAATACCTTCTCAAGCAGAATCCCTTTGGTAAAATCTGGATTTCCAATTGTGCGGGCGTATTGTCAAGCCTTGGCAATGTGGCCATGCACTTTGAGCAGGTATTTCCTTCCCCCTTCTACACGAACTGTCCCGGTGCCACCCACTTAAAAATTGCAAGAGCCATAAATGACCGGTTCAGGCAGGAGATGTATGTACGGCCGGATGCGGTCCTTGATGAAGAGACATTTGTATTCCAGGGCAGTGTAAAAGATACAGTCTTTCATAAGGAAAAAAATGATCTGGCCTATCATCACAGAAAAAACGGCCTGAACCGGTTTTACGCTAATATGATGAATTTTGAGCAGGGTGACGAAGTGCTCCAGGTCGGCTATTTCCGTATGGTATCTGTGGTCAAATACATATTGCGCCAGCACAGGATGAAACAGCTTAACAGGCAGCAGGAACACCCAGCGCTTGGGCTGTAAATGGCTAGCCTGAAATCTTTTTACAAACTGTTCTGGGTTGTTGAGATTACAATATTAAGCCTCCTGCGACTGGTGCTTGCTGTGGCATCTTCGGGATGGTCCCCGGATCTGGTCGCATCCCGGGCACGGCAGTGGGCCGGTATACTGGTCAAAGGCCTTGACATTCAGATTGAACAGATCGGAGACATCCCCGAATATGGCGCACTGGTGGTTTCCAACCACAGGTCCTACCTGGACATCGTTGTCATTCTTTCCCACCTGAATGCAGCCTTTCTGGCTAAAAAGGAACTTAAATCCTGGCCCATATTCGGTCTGGCCGCCAAACGGGGAAATACGGTATTTGTGGACAGATCCAGTGCTGAAAGCAGATCCATGGCACGACAGGCCCTTGCCGAAAGGCTGGCCCAGGGGGTCAGCGTGGTGGTTTTTCCCGAAGGCACCACTTCGGCCGGACCCGGTATTCTTCCCTTTAAAAACGGAATATTTCACCTGGCTGCAACAAAAGACATTCCCGTTGTTCCCGTGGCAGTCTGCTATGAAAATCCCAAAACAGCCTGGATCGGGAACGATTTTTTCCTGCCCCACTTTCTGGAAATTTTTAAAACCTCTCCTTTAAAAGCCCGTTTGAGCTTTGGACCCGCCCTGAGGATAAACGACGGAGACGCTCTTAAAACCGCAGCCCACACCAGTATTCAAAGGCAATTGGTCCAGGCCTTGGCCCCTGGCAGGAAAAGTATGGTGAATCGGGCTCATGGGGGATATAAATAATCGCGCTGTCAGCTTTCGGAGTCCTCATTGCCCTTCCTTTCGGAAATGGTATATTGAATCTGTACCTTTTTATGCTTGTCATCCGGCCGCAGGGTGGCAGAATTCATGGCCAGTGCCACATTAACAACGCCTGACGTTGTTAGATTTTCAAGAGGAATTTTCTCGGTAAACACGGTGGTTACGGTATCCAGGGTAAGCTCACCGCCTGAAATATTGACCGTTTCGGGGATAACGCTGATACTGGTCATGATAAGGCCGTCCGGCAATTTTCCTGAAAAGTCTGCCTGCACCGGTACCTGTTTTTCCGCCATGGCGTCCAGGGTCACTTCCACCTGATCCGGTTCAATTTGTTTCAGGCGGATACCCGGTGGCAACTGAACATTCTGCCTGGTAATGGTCAGTTTGTTTTCTCCCACAGATGTTCCGTCAAGGGAGACCTTGATACTCATCTGATCCAGGGTCAACGCGTTGACCAGGGGCCGTGCACCGCTGATAAGAAGCCGGGATCTGGAAGCAGATGCATCAATAATATTCATTTTCTTGTCAGGGGTCATGAACTCAATGGGAACATCATAGTTGGCCAGTGTCTCCATGCCCCTTGAAAAGCTCAGCCACAAGCCTGTGGTAGATAAAAAACAAACCATGGCTACCACGAGCAGTTCCCGGGTCTGCCGGCGCATTCCCTTTACCGGTTCAGACCCGCCTGTATATTGTTTTATTAACGTCTCAACCTTGTCAGGGTCCCTGATCTCATGAATCTGGCTGTCTTTTACAAGGGATACTCTTCCCCGCTCCTCAGACACAACAATCACCAGGGCATCGCTTTGCTCAGTAAGCCCCAGAGCGGCCCTGTGACGGGTACCGTATTTGGAGGCCAAATTTCGGTTCTGGGACAAGGGCAGAATTGTCCCGGCCCGGGTAATCTTTCCCTTCTGGATGACAGCAGCCCCGTCATGGAGCGGGGCTCCGGGCCAGAAAATATTCACCAGCATTTCCCTGGACAGTGCCGCATTAATTTCCACCCCGGAGGCTATGATGCTGTCCACCCCTGTTTTAAGCGGCATCACGATCAATGCCCCGATTTTTGATCTGGCCAGCTCCACCACAGTATCACTGATGAGGCGCACCGGCGTATTGATCTGGGCCCTTGGAATTCCCCATAGAAAGAATCTGAGACTGCGTGTTCTGACCACCCCTGATATTTCATTTCTAAACACAATGATAATCATAAAGGTCGCCACGGTGATCACGCCCTGCATGACCCAGTTGGTAATGACCAACCCCATGGCGTTGGCGCTGCGGCCGATGATCCACATGACCACCACAGCAATGAGAACACGCAGGACATTGGTACCCCGGAACAATACATACAAACGGAACAGAATATATGCGTTGAAAACGATATCCAGCATATCCTGCCAGCGCCACCCGGAAAATAATAAAGAGAGTTGTTCCATGAGCGTCAATCAGACATGCTGAATCTTAAGGTTTTTAAAATATTATTGTCTTCATCCCTGATTTCCACCCGCCAGGGACCCTTATCCGCGTCGCGCATCTGAACCCTTGAAAAAGAGGACCATTTGGGAACGGAAAGGACAAGACGCATGGAAAAAATAAGCTTATCTTTTTTATACCAGTTATGAAAAACTGCTGTTTTTTCAAACACCGGATCAAATGCGGAAAAGCAGAAAACCTCTCCCTGGGAAACGGAAAAAACAACGGCCGGATTCACCGGCCTGAAATTGGATATGCGTTCACACACAACCGCGTCGGCCAAAACTACACGGGGCTGTTCAGCCAGGCCGGCACCGGCCGGTATAAACAAAAATCCAACCAGTCCGCAAACAATGAAAAACCGAGAAAGCAAAAAAGGGGATTTCCCTGCATTAAAATCCGGCATGTTACTGTATCCTGTTATCATACACGCTACTCTTTCATAGACTTTAAAAAATACGTGGAACTATATACCGGTTGGAGGGAGAAAAAAAGTTTGGATTTCAAGACAACTGCCATGAATTTCTATAACATCGCCGGGAAAAATCTTTTTTCTTTTTCTTGTCTCAACCTCTCCGTTCACCCGGACCAGCCCGTGGGCAATCATATGCTTGGCCTCGCCCCCGCTGGACGCAAGATTTTCAAACTTGACCACCTTGTACAATTCCACAGGCGAGTGGGTAATATAAACGATTCTGTTTTCAGTCATGGGTTACACCTGCGCCTTCTGGCACCCGGGCGGTATGGCTGGAGGTGGCGGCTTTACCTTCCTGGGTCCGGACCAGGCCGGCTGCATAATTTTCAGGCACCTCCTATAACATCCGGCGTACGGCAGAGCGAATCTTATTTGGATCCTTGTCCACCACCCGGATTTCGCCAGAAGTGCGTATACTTCGTATTCAAAAAGAAAGTCCCGGCCCTGGTCCCAGGCATTGAAGACAATCTGTTCAATGGAATCAAAATCAATATCCAACTGCATGTTTAACCCCTGTCATGTTGTTGTGTTAAGCATACCTCAACCGTGTTTGCGAATAAAGCCGATTTTTGCCCTATCGTACCAAATGCCTTTGCATTCATTTTCAGGGATAATAACAACCCGTTACCAACCGGTGTGATTGTGGAATAGTCTGGATACCTGAGCCTCTTCACTTTCGTACGGTACTAAACGGACAGTTGCTTTTTCCTACTTAGGAATGAATTTTAAATAACTTACCCATTTCAACATCCATTTGGAATTGCACAACAATTCCACTTGGGCAAGGTTTTGTCGAAGACAATGCGCATTGTTGATTTAGGTTTCGCTGACTTTTCTGCTGGTTTGATAAACCTTGTCAATAACATGAACGAAGACCTTCAAACCTTTTTGAGTTCGCGTCCTGGAAATCAGATCCGTAACTGATAATCGGATTGCCGGCCTGCAGGTACGACGATCTGAGTTTCACAATGTTATCGAATTGTTCATTCCGATCCGGCACACTTTTTTTCATAGATTGCCGTTTTTGTGCTTTACGGAGGCGATAACCATGTTTTTTGAGCAACTGACGGACAACATTCCGGCTCACTTTGATATCATATTCATTTTTCAGGGCTTCAACGATCTCCCATGTACGCAGGTTTGTCCATGGAATGTTCTCATTCATCGGGTCCCCGCAGTATAATCACGCAGTACGTCTATAAACGGCTTATCAATTTCCGGGTTGAAAACCCAATACTTTTTACGTCCACCCCGGTTTTACGTATTTTGGGAGAGTTCTCCGGTATTTTTCCAATACGCTTTTGAACTGTACGCATAGGCAACTCACTCACTTCAACAGCACCTTTACAGACTGTTTTTCTGCTGCATCCCAAAATTTTGGCAATATAATTTCGACCGCCATGCCCCAATTTAAGAGCTTCGATACCAGCATATCTCCGGCGATATCGCTCATTAATGGTTTCATAATATCGGCGCATAAGATTTTCTGTTTCTTCAGGGTAACATTGCATAATCGTGAACTATTACAGCATATCCATAGCTTTTCATACTTCAAAAATCAAAATGGGAACTTTATTTCGTGCTCATTCCTTACGGAAAAACTGCATGGTGGACGCATTAACTTCTCTCTGTCCGGGGATGCCGATACCCCCCACGACATCTGTGTGCTTCCCCCAATAAAAAGTCCCCTTATCGGCACTACCCTCTGCTAATTACCGTAAAAGATGTTTGAAAATAACATTATCGTTTTCAATATTTACAATAATGTCACGTAACCGATTTGACTTTTTTTTATGTTTTATTTGAATTGGCATTAAAATCTTATTATTTCAAATTGTTGAACATCTAACAATATTTGGTACTATTTTTGCTGATTTTATAGTCAGTTACTTTTGAATTGTGTTTAAAAATAATGACCGGCAGAACCAAAGGATGGAATGTGGACACCGACTCCGAAGACTTATTAAAAGAATTTGTAGCGGAGAGTTCCGAGAATCTCAGCGCTATTGAGCAGACCTTATTAGGCCTGGAAACAAACAGGTCGTCAAAGGATGTTGATGAAATATTCCGGGCAATTCACTCAGTCAAAGGGGCAGCAGGTTTTTTCCAGCTTACCGCCATTGAACGGGTCGGCCATAATGCCGAAACAGTACTGGAAAAAATAAGAAGCAATGACATCCCGGTTACGGCAGACATTATCGACATTCTTTTAAGGACAAGGGACACCCTTTCGAACATGCTCTTTGCCCCGGATTTTGGAAACGATCTGGACACAGACGACCTGGTGGCCGAACTTAAGTACGCCTGGTCCGGACATTCGGATACGGCCCAAACGGTTCCGGATGAAAAGGGATTCCCGGCAAACAATGACATCGAAAAAAAAACGGACGAAAAAGAGGAGGACAGTCCCGTCACCCGGGAAATTGTCAAAAGAGAGGATGCAAAAGTAACTGCCGGGCATGCTGACACAACAGCTAATCCGGGGCCGCTGTCAAACGGGGCTGAAAAAAGCACGATCCGTATTGGTGTGGATGTCCTGGACAAGTTGCTGGAGTTGATTGGAGAAGTGGTGCTGGGCCGCAATCAATTTTTAACAAAATATGAGCGGGACAAGCCATTTCAGGCGCTTTCCCAAAGTATTACAAAACTGCACCAGCACGTCATACAGATCCGGATGCAGCCCATCGGAGATCTGTTCAACAAATACAAACGAACGGTTCGTGATCTGTCCAGGGACCTTGGCAAAAAAATTGAGCTGCACATTGACGGCGGCGAACTGGAACTGGACAGAACCATTCTGGAAGCGTTCTCAGATCCCTTGACCCATCTGGTTCGAAACGCAGTGGATCATGGCATAGAAAAGCCGGGGGAGCGTTCCAATTCCGGCAAAGGAATTTTAGGCAATCTGTATCTTCGGGCCCGCCACGAAAGCGGACAGATTCTCATTGAGGTAGAGGATGACGGCAAGGGCATTCATCCCGATGTAATCCGGGCCAGGGCCATCGAAAAAAAACTGGTCACCGAGGCAGAAGCCGGACTGATTTCTGACAAAGATGTAATACATTTTATTTTCCACCCGGGATTCTCCACCCACGAACATCCCACCACGCTTTCAGGCAGGGGCGTCGGCATGGATGTTGTCCGCAACAATCTGGAAAAAATCGGCTGTATGGTGGATATTTCCTCCAAACCGGAAAAAGGCACCCTGATTCAGGCCCGGATACCCCTGACCCAGGCCATTGTCAATTCCTCGGTTATTGCCGGACTGATCATAAATATCGGATCATATACACTGGCAATCCCCCAGGTCGCAGTCAACGAGGTGATCACGCTGTCGCCGGATGTGGAAATGCAGCAGATCGCCAGAATCAAAGACCAGGAAGTCTTCAAGCTCAGGGACAAACTGATCCCCCTGGTTCACCTGGAGGATATTCTTGAAATTCCCAGAACCTATATTTCCAGTGACGGCCAAAAATCCCAAGACCGACGACAGTCTTTTGTTGACCGACGCCTGGGAGTCCCCCGAAGTGAAGCCCCAAAAAACCGGAACCAGAGAACAGGAGCAAACCGGCGGAAGAACAACCTTATTTTTATTGTACTGCAATTCAAGCAAAACTATTTCGGCGTTTTAGTGGACCGGATTACGGGTAAGGAGGAGATTGTCGTCAAACGGTTGCCCCAGTTGATCAAGCACCGGAGGGTATTTGCGGGCAGCACCATTCTGGGAAACGGAAAAGTTGCGTTGATTCTTGATATCAACGGGCTGGTGGAAAAGGCGGCTTTAAATTTTTCCCGCCAGCAGGAAACCCATCATCAGGCCGCCAGAAGGGTTATGCAGGATGATAAGCAGCAGGTTGTGGTGTTCAATTATGCACCCGAAGAGTATTTTGCCGTTCCGGTAAATCTGTTGTCGGAAATCGACAAATTTAAAATAAAAGATGTAAAAAAAGTCGGCAACCGTGAGTTCATCCAGCGTCATGGCAAATCCATGCCCCTGCTTCGCCTGGACAAAGCCCTGGATGTGTCCCCCCTGGAAACGACAAAAGAGGAGTTGATTTTCCTTGTTCCTTCCAGAATAAAATACCCCACCGGAATCGTTGGATGCCGTATTATCACACATATTGAACTTACGGAAAATCTTAACACCAAAGAGGCCGACGAAAACGGTATTATGGGGACATTTTTCCACAATGATGAGCTGATCACCCTTCTGGACATATTTACGCTGCTGCAGAAGTTTGACCCGAAACGGTATCACAAAAAGCTTTCCAACAATATTGAACAATGCCGGATTCTGCTTGCCGAAGACCAGACCTTTTTCAGACAGCTTATCGTGCAGTATTTCAAATCCTACGGAATTAAAAACATAACCGTGTGCAAGAACGGTAAAGAGGCGTTGCATGCGCTGATCGCAAAACCGGATGGGTTCGACATCGTGGTCTCAGATATCGAAATGCCCGTTATGGACGGATACCAGCTGGTCTCAACAATTAAAACAGATCCAAGACTTCGGGACATTCCCGCCATGGCATTAACATCGCTGAACAGTGAAGAGAATATCAAAAAAGGTATTGACGCAGGATTTGATGCGTATGAGGTGAAACTGGACAAAGACCGGGTCCTGCACCGGATCAGCGAACTTTATGCAACCAATAAAACCAACCCAAGGAATGCATGATGAAATATGCTACGTTTTATATTGCTGACGATCTTTTCGGCATTCCCATCTACCTGGTTCAGGAAATTTCAAGACAGGCCGCTGTGGATCCAATCCCGGGGAACGATTCAAGAATCGAGGGCCTCATGAACCTTCGGGGCAGAACCACTGCCGTAATAAATCTTAAGCGCTGTCTGTTTAAATCCGGGGTAGAGGCGGCACCTGCCGGGCAGCGGAAAAAAATGATCATCCTGGAGACCCAGGACGGACTCCCCCAGGAGGCGCTGGACCTGGGGCTGAATGCCGAAGACGAACCGGTTGTCTTATTGATTGATGACGTTTTTAAAATTATTGACGGTGAGCTGGAATCTTTTTACCCACCGCCGGCCCATGTGAATGAAACATACATTGAGGGGGTCATGAAAAGTGGCGAGGACCTGATCTCTCTTTTATCAATACCCAAACTAATCCTAGACCTCGTCACGTATATGGAGGACACAAACCATGGCAGCTGATATGGGTGCGGCAAAAAGATTCAGTATTTTTGACCCCTCGATTCGATTCGAGCACCGGGAATTCTACGAAAAAATTGTAAGCGAATTAAACGGCATTTTCCCGGTCTGTAATCAAGGAGAGTCAACTGCCATGGAGATCAGTGCAAATCCCACTGAGCAGGAGCAGATCACCGAGCTGATGAAACGGGTGGAAAATTTCTCCCGGGAACTTCTGGATGTCACCAAAAATCTCTTTGACCAGTATTACGTCGCAAAAGAGCAGTTGCATGCCTCCATTTTGCATACCACTGCGTACAACAAAATCAACACCCTTGACCGGAACCTTTTAGAACGGACCTGTGACGTCCGGTGGTGGGCCCTGGAAACCGCATTCAGCAACTGCATCCAATTCTATGAGGAAACCAGAAAAGAGGCATCCGATATTTTTAGACTGTTGGAAAGCATCTCGGAAACAAGCAGCGATCCCGATGCCGCAGACCTGGAAAATACGTCCCGGGAAATATCCTTTTCAAATCAACTGGAACGGATCAAAGGCGGGCTTGAAGATTTTTCCGCCTTACTGAAGCAAAACGCGCTGGAAAATTTTATCTCCGAATTCAAGGCCCTGAATAATTGCCTGGACAGCACGAGCACGGCAAATGCCGGAAAAACACTTAGATCCTTTCTCAAACGGCTGATTCAACTCGCCTCAAAAATTGAGTTTGCCTGCTGCCGGCTGGAGGATATCAACAACTCCTATACCCTTTACCGGGACCTGGTGATTGCAGATTCAGAAGGGTTTATCATAGCCAATGCCAACAGCGAGCGTAGATTTGCGGTATTGGGACTGTGTGTAAAAGAAGAAGCCTGGTTCGTTGAGGCCCTTGACACAAAAAGCGGCACAGAATATTTTGCCCAGGACATTTATCCGTCAAACGTGGAAGAGCAGCTTTCCCTGGTTTATTCCACTGCTGTCAGGGAAAACAGTGACGAAAACGGCAAGGTCACCGGCGCCATGGGTGTATTTTTCGATTTCCAGGGAGAGGCCCAGATTATTCTGGAAGAATATATGCCCATGGACGAGGCCGGGCAAATCCTGGACGGCTGTTATTCCATGTTCACCAACAGCCGCGGAAAAATCATCGCGTCCACGGACGAAAACATCCTTGAAGTGGGCCAAAGCGCCCATCTTCCAAAAAGAAACAGGGCATTAAACGATGGCGAAATCATGAACAGCTATCTGGTTTTCGAAGGGTTTGATTCTGCCGTCTTTTCTGCAAGAACAGATGGGTATCTGGATTACCGGGGGCTTGGCTGGAGTTCCCATGTGATTATCCCCAAGTCCCATATATTTGAAAACAGCTCGGATGCCGATATCTATAATATCAGTGCCGAAGAGTTGTTGAATTCAAAAATCATTCCAGATATCAACAAACAGACCTACCGAAAAGTTCAGGATGATAAAGAGTCGATTCAGCTGATTTCCCTGAACGGTATTGTATTTGCTTCCAAACTTGGAAAACGCGGCGGGGCGTTAGGGCCGATATTCAATCAGATTACAAAGTCCGGGGACTATGTAACCTCCCGCATGGAAGATCTTCTTAAAGAGATGGCCAATGCGGAACTGCAGCTGAATTTAAAAGCCCTTGAAAATTTCTCAAAACAGGCCATTGATCTCATCGACAGGAACCTGTTTGAAAGATCTGCCGACATCAGATGGTGGGCCACTGACGAATATTTCTGGACAGCCCTTTTAAATCCGACCGAAGAAAATTTTATAAAAGCCGGAAACCGTCTGAAGGTCATCAACGGCAGTTATACCATGTACCGGAATCTGGTATTGTCCGATGCCAACGGCGACATTCATGCCTGTTCCAGAACTGAATTGAAAAATGAACTGTCCAAGATCAATGTGTCTGACCAGGTCTGGTTTCAGATGGGAATGAGAACCACCCTGTCAAGCGAGTATGCGGTCCAGGATGTGGCGGATTCCAATCTGGAAAAAAATAAGGGGCGCTCATTGATCTATGCCAACGGGGTCAGGAGAAACGGCGAACGGGAGGGAGACAGCATCGGCGTATTGGGTATCCTGTTCGATTGGGACACAGAGGCAAAAAAGATTCTTCACACCTGCCTGCCCAAGGACCGGCAGGGAATGATTATTGAAGGCAGCGTTGCAATTTATACCGACAACCAGTCTGAAATCATCGAAACAACGGATACAGAGCGATTCCCGGTTGGGATGAAACTGGATCTGCCGGATCAAATTTTTGATCTCAAGGCAGGTGACACGGTTTCCGGCCTATTGGAATACCAGGAGAAACGGTATATATTCGGTTCTTCAAGGACCAAAGGATATCGTGAATATGAAGGATTAGGCTGGTTTGCCCATGTGTTAAGGCCCATTTTCTGATCCTAAGATTTTTGTTATGGAACATCATGTAAAAAACAGCATCCTGATTATTGAAGACAACAAGACGATTTCAAATATCATGAAAAAGGCCCTTGTGGCCGACATGAGTGTTGAGGTCTTTCAGGTGTTTTCGTTGGATGAAGCCAAAGCCCTGTTTGAACAAAAAACCGATTTTTTTGTTGCCGTCATGGGCTTGAGTTTAAAAGGCGCACCCCGGGGGGAGACCGTGGATTACATCATGGCCAGGGGGATTCCCTCCATTGTTCTGACCGGGACCCTTGACGAAGAGATCCGCTCGGAGATCCTTTCCCAAAATGTCATTGATTACGTCCTCAAGCAGGGTGTGGCGTGCATTGATCATATAAAAAAGCTCATTGCCCGCCTCTACATGAATCAAAAAATCAAGGCCCTGGTGGTGGATGATTCAAGGGTTCTTCGATCCCACTACAAAAATCTTTTAACCACGCATCAATACCGGGTGATCGAAGCCGAAGACGGCGAGGATGCCTTGGAAAAGCTGGCCGAGCATAATGATGTCAAGCTTGTGATAACCGATTATCACATGCCGCGCATGGACGGTTTTGAACTGGTTCGCCGAATCCGGCAAAAGCACAGTAAAAGTGAAATGATTGTCATTGGCATTTCCGCCCAGGGCAACACGCTGTTACCTGCAAAATTCCTGAAAACCGGTGCCAATGATTTTTTAAAAAAACCGTTTGAAAGCGAAGAATTTTATGCCAGGGTCACCCAGAACGTCGAATACATGGAGATGCTGAAAAAGCTTAGGGACGCGGCCATTAAAGATCCGCTGACACAGCTTTACAACCGGCGTCACTTTTTCGATGTGGGTGAAAGACGTTTTGCTGAATCCAAACAGCACAACACCCCGCTGACGGTCACCATGGTTGATATCGATTTTTTCAAAAAGGTCAATGACACCTATGGGCATGACGGCGGAGATGTTGCCTTAAAGCATCTTTCCGGGATGTTATTAGAAATCATGGAAGAGGAAAGGCACCTTCTGGCGCGTTTCGGGGGAGAAGAGTTCTGTATTCTCTCCAAAGGGTTGGATCTTGAAACTGCCAAAGATTTTTTTGAAAATATCAGAACCCGTGTGCAAGCCTCATCCATTGACTATAAGGGGCAAATCATAAAATTCACCATCTCTGTAGGCATATCGGACAATCGCCATGACACGCTCCAAGGGATTATAAATCATGCGGATGACATGCTCTACCAGGCCAAGGAGGGTGGACGAAACCGGGTTGTTCTCCCATCCTAGAGATTACGAAGAAAATTCTCCAAACAGTCAAAATATTCTTTGGCATTACGCATCATAATACTGTTATGATCGCCCTGATCAAATAGCTTAATGGTTTTACGCGCTGGTGCCCAATCATAAAGCCGCTTACCATGGCTAACATCAATCAAGCCATCATGAATTGTGTGCAGCACTATCACATCGCCTTTAAATAAAGCTATTTTCTGCTGATGATTAAGCTGCTGATCTACTACGTTGCGTAACGTAGACAAATCAACATTAAGTTCATCCGGGTGAACACGTAACAACAAACGTTCAAGAACATCGGCAACAGCACTTTCAAGAATCAATCCGGCAGCATTGGGAAAGCGAGCTGCTGCTTCAAGGGCAAAAATACCACCAACACTACGGCCGAAAAAAATCAAATCCTGCTCTTTACGGTTTAACGCTTCGATAGTCGGCACGACATCGCTGATCATTTTACCCAATTGCACCTGACCACTTGATTGCCCATAACCGCGCATTTCTGCCAATAAGCAATTACAGCCCATCTGATTAATCAAGGCAACAAAATCACCCCGCCAGTCATCCACAATCTCACCATTGCCGTGAAAATGAACTATCGTTTTCGCCTTGGGATTAATTTCATGATAGCTGCATGCCAATCTGGCACCATCAACATCAACCCAAAAAGGGTCAGCAAAAAATCCCTTGCGAGGAAAAAAATAACGCTGCCCAATTAACGGATGATCAAGCAAATTATCCATAAGTCCTCCTTATCTATGACTTTCAGGCTATAAATAAATGTTTTTAAATCAAGGCATCCGGCATTTATGAACCGTGTATATATTTACGGACTAGTGTACTAAGCAGTTCCTCATGTATAATAAAGGTAATCTGTTACTCATATTCCAACTTGGCGCATCAGAAAAGAAGAGCTTGCCCATGAACAACAACGAAAGGATCAGAGACCAAGCGGATTGATCGGTGTTTGGTCCTGCCCGGAACAAGGTTCATCATATAGGGCCGTGTATTGTTCAAAAAATGGGTTCCCACAACTCAAAAATTATCAAACACAGTGCAAACATCTCTACTTTTATTTTGATGACATCGAATACGGATTTATGAACATAAGGCTGCAGACATGGTTCCTTTATCATATTCAAATTTGTCTCAACGGCCGTGAATGGTTGCGTCGTGGACTTGAGCGATCTGGAATAAATTTTCTTGTCCACGGAAATAAGTTTCTCTATATCGCTGATTACCAGAAGGCTCAGCAACTGCTTGACGAGCAACTCAACACACAATTTACCAATCTGCTAACCGGTTTTTCCCAAAGAATATTTCCTGATATGGAAAAAATCCTGGGGCCGCATCTTTCCTATTATTGGACTCTATGGCAAAGCGAGTGGGCCACAGATTTTATTTTCGAGACACCTGGCTCACTTGAAGCAATCATGGAATCCCTGATACACCAACCCAGAGAGACAGCAGTTCAGGTAAAAATTTGCCCCCGGGCCCGTCAAGGACAATCCCCCTGTGGTGCCGGGCGGCAAACTGCCTGAAGGGATTATCTCCCGGGTTGATGTCCACAATAACCGCTTCAGGATTTCGGGCCACTGCCATGCCGATCTGCATGGGAAGGTTGGTGGCCCCGGCCGTGCCCACCACCAAAAGAAGGTCGGTGGATGTAGCCCATGCCATGGCAGACTCGGCTTTGTACCAGGTTTCGTTGTAACATTCGTCAAACCAGAGGACATGGGGCCGGGCAAGGCTACCGCACCTGGGGCAGGTCAGCAGCTTTTTTTCTTCCTCGGTGACCGGCTGGTCTTTTGTCTTGTCTGCCATGCCTTCCGGGAAGTCAAACAGCTTTGGGGTACATTCTCCTGCACACCGTAAAAAATTAAGGTTCCCGTGGATTTGAAAAGTTCGTTCAAGGCTGTTGCCGGCCCGCAAATGAAGTCCGTCCACATTCTGGGTGACCAGACAGAACCTGTCTTTGAAAATCTTTTCCATTTGCACAATGGAGTGATGGCCTGAATTGGGTTCTGCATTTTTACACACGGTCCGCCGGTAAAGATACCAGGCCCAGACCTCCCAAGGGTTTTGGGTAAACATGCTGTGGGTGGCCATCTGTTCAGGCCGGTACTCTCTTGACCCCACAGTCCAATACCCTTCAGGCCCCCGAAATGTAGGGATTCCGCTTTCAGCTGAAATGCCGGCCCCGGTTAAAACAGTGATCCGTTTGTTGTTGTCCTTAAACGGCTCAAGCAGTCTGGTTGTGTCCATGTTTCGGCCTCCTTGTCTGTTTCAATTGTTTGTCTCAATTGATACGCGTGAATTGAATACCCTATTATAAACAGGAGGATACCATGAAACGTATAGGATAGGAACTTCCTTTTTGAATTCATGAAATTATTAAACCTTCTGGGAGAGAATAGAACCGAGCTTCAAGGAGAGCTCTCTTATGGAAAACGGTTTTTGAATGAAATGAATACCCCATGATTGTCCGACAGGACAAATCCGTCTCCCGGCCCAGTCAGGGCAATGGCCCGCTTCACTTTTGACTCAATATCTTCTGAACTCCAACTTCCCATTGCAAGTGTTTTCAGGTCTCCTACAAGCGTGAGTTTTCCCCTGCACAGCGATTTCAATGCACCAAGATCTTCCTCTGCACTGGCGCTCATGCCAACGAAACCAGCTCTGAAAATTTCGTTCACAACCGACACCCCCTTTCCAGATGCCATGTGAATCATCACAGCCCCGTTTATACGGGAGATAACATTAACAGCTGTCGGTAATCCGTACCGCAATATAAAATCCCGGGACATGATAGCAGGCGAGAACGCAGGGTCAGAATAGAGTATGGATGCCGCCCCGACCTTGAGCTGTGCGTTAGCCCATGCCACACAGTATTGCGTGTTTATCAGAAAAAGACGCTCAAGCAGATCCGGCCTTTCATGGATCAGGTCAAGATATGGCCCGAATCCCATCTGCATGATGGGAAGAGAGGTGGGTGAGATAATAACTCCGGCAATCGGGATATCGTTGCCAACAGCAGCCTTGAGCCCACCTGTTGATTGCAGAACCCCCTGCAACGGCTGGTTACCAGCCACCTCAGGAGGTTCAAGAAGAGAGATCTCTTCTGCCCTTCTTATAATGGGAACTCCGGCGTTCGGTGGGCCATTGTCACAATAGAGGGCCTCTCCGCCCCAGGCCAGAATCTCCAGCGCTGCAAATGGGTAGCAGCAGAGAATGTCGTTGCCGAACATTCTGTGGAGCTTAAGCTGCCCTTCCACCACATTCTGGGGTCGGGAGAAATACGCCTTGATCGTGAGCCCCATCTGTCTGGAAGGATGCATGTTGGCAGAGAGCACATAAGGCACCCTGTCCGGGTCTCTGTGTGAGAGTGCGATCTGCAATCTCTGACTGGAGGTCATTCCCATATCCGATCCTCCATTAAAGTTCTGACGATTCTAACGGCTTCACCTGAGTTGGTCCCCATACACTGTGCCCCGACCTCTCTCCAGAGCATTGGCGCAAGACGGAAAGGCGCCCCGCCAACCACAACCACAGCTCTGCTGCCAGATCTCCTCAACCCCGCCACCACATCCTTGACACGCACGGCTGAAGTGAACATCAGACAGGAGATAAGAAGAATATCCAATTGATCCTTCAGGGCCCTCTCCACCAGATCAGCAGCCTTGAGACCATGACCATAATCCAGAAGATCATACCCGGAAGAGCGAAGCGCAGAGACAACCATGCGCTTACCCAGAGCGTGGTAATCCTCTTCTAAGTAACTAAAATTTTCTTCTTGTAATTTTAGTTACTTGTAAAATTTGGTTTAGCCTTGGCTAAATGGGTCGCTATCACGCCAATGGCAACTCTGGGACGACCATATATAGAACAGGTATTTTCCAGAAGAAGCGTTCCCACAACTCTTTCGCAAATCCGTCCTGCCATGTTAAACCTGCGAAAGAGAGATATCGCCATCCTCCCAGGAGAGACCGATCTGTTCAAGAGCCGGGATAACCACATCTTCCACAAGGCGCAGATCTCCTCCCTGCGATGACAGGTTATCAAGCAGCATACTGCACCGATCTTCGTCTATATGCAGAAGCGCATCCATGAACTGTTTCGCTCGCTTATTGAGTTCTGTCATCGTCTCCTCCTGCCAGAACAACTCACCGATCAGATTTTACCACCTGATATGACGTTCAAGAATAGAACCGAAATCATACTTCTGAATCTCATCTCTTCGGGTATTAAAGTACCACCTATCTCAGATTGTTATCAAGAAAAATTATGTTTTTCCCAGCTGGCCGCATCCGGCACTGACGGACCGGCCCCTGCTCCATCTTTTGATCACAAACACCCCTTTATCGGTGAGGGTTTGGGCAAATTCATGCATCTGTTCATCACTGGGGCTTTGGTGATCAAAACCTGTCACAGGGTTGTAGGGAATCAGGTTCAGGCGTACGGGCAAAGGATGGATGAACCGGGCCAGTGCCCGGGCATGGTCCATGGAGTCGTTTACCCCTTTGATCAGAATATATTCAAAAAGAAAGACGCCCCTCGGGGGCAAGGGATACCCTTCAAGGCTTTTTTTCAGGGCAGCAAGGGGCCAGCGCCGGTTCACCGGCATCAGGGCCGACCGGGTGGCATCCTCCGGCCCGTTGATGGAGACTGCCAGGCGGATATTGGGGTAGTTCAACCGGGCCAGCCGCTCAATCCCCGGCACCACACCGCAGGTTGAGATGGTCATGTGGCGCAGGGCAATGTCGCAGCCTTTCTGGCTGTTGAGCACCCTGACAGCGGTCATTACCGCATCAAAATTGTCAAAGGGCTCTCCCATGCCCATAAACACGACATTCTTAATGTCATGTCCCAGGGTATGCCTGGCATTGAACACCTGGCTCACGATTTCAGCGGCAGACAGGCTGCGTTTGAACCCCATGCGGGCGGTCTGGCAGAAACGGCATCCCATTTTGCACCCCACCTGGCTTGAGACGCAAAGGGTATTGTGCCGGGTCATGGGAATCACCACGGATTCAATGTTCAGGCCGTCGGAAAGCCGGGTGATGAACTTGACCAGTTCATCTTCCTTGAATATCTCTTCCACCTTGCCGGGTACCGGCGCAATGGCTTTTTCAAGGGCAGCCCAAAGCTTTAAAGAATTTTTGAATTCCGGGGCATTACCAATATCTTTTCCGCCGTTTTTAAACACTTCCCGGTACAGCGCTTCGGCATGAAACGCCCCTTTGCCGTAATCATTGCGCAACGTCCGGGTGAGCTGGTCCAAAGGCAGGCCAAAGATATCAATAACAGGTTCCATGGCGGATATATATCACAGGCCCGGAAATTTGCCTATGACAGAGAAGTCCATTATGATACCTGAACGGAAACCCGTTTTTGAAGGAGGTTGTTTTGAAAAGAAGCCTGATGGTCCTGGCGATACTGGTGGCAGGCGTCTTTGGATACCGGTTTTGGGCCGGGGAAAAAGCGTATGAAATAAAAAATATTCCCATAACCGTGTCGCGCATTGTCTGTTTCGGCGACAGTCTGACCCTGGGATACGGTGCCACCCAAGGAAAAGAGTATCCGGCCCGGCTGGAAGAGATGACCGGTATTGAGGTCATTAATTCCGGGGTGCCGGGAAATACCACGGCAGACGGACTGGCCCGGCTGGAAGATGATGTGCTGGCCTTTGAACCGGATGCGGTACTGATTACCCTTGGCGGTAACGATTTGAAAAACCGGGTGGGCGTAGACACGGCCCGTGCCAATCTGGTCAATGTTATCCAGCGCATTCAGGCTGCCGGGGCCATGGTGGTTCTTGGCGGTATAGACATTCCCCTGTACGGCAAAGGATATGCTAAAATGTATGAGTCCGTGGCCCGGCAGACCGGTTCCGTTCTGATTCCCAATATCCTTGAGGGCATATTCGGCAGCCCGGATTTGATGAGTGATTCCATTCATCCCAATGACAGGGGATATGAGACTATGGCCGGATATTTTTATAAAGCCCTGGCCCCTTTTTTATCTCATACGGTATTCAGGGCTGTGCTTGATCAAATGTTGATTTGCAGTTTAAGATCTTCAAGGTTGTGTTCTTAAAGAAGTCGGCAATCTCCTTAATAAGATCCGGATCGTCCAGTGAATTTTTCACAATACCGAAGCCCTCTGACAGGGCAAAAATTTTGGCGGCAGCCTTCTTTTTATCTTCCACACTGGCAAAGCCTGTCTCTTCCCAGCCTGAGATCTCCTCAATGCCGAATTCAATGAGTTTAAACATGATGCCCCGGATTCTTTCCCTGATTTTCTCATCCCTGAATCCCATGGCATAACAGGACCAGAACACCGCATCCCGCTGGGGCCAGGTGCCGCTGGTGTCAAAAAGGATTTCCAGCAGGGTCTCCATGCGCTCCCTGGAGCTGGTAAGGGTCTCCAGTTCCTTGAGGTAATGATTCATGGAAATTTCATAAAGGAAATCCACCATTTCCATGATCAGGCCTTCCTTGCTCTTGAAATAATGAATCAGCAGACCTGAATTGACGCCCATGCGTTTTGCGATTTTACCGATGGTCATACCCTTGAAGCCTTCTTCTTCCACAACCTTGTAAGTATGTCTCAGTATTTCAGGTTTTCTGATATGAGATATGCTTTTTCTTCCCATAAATTATTTTGCCTATTTTTTATTGTTTATATGCTAATCAATTTATAATATATAAGGGCACTCCCTTTTTTTGTCAATTTTTATTGCAGGTAGCTCCCCTTTTATGTTTTATCAACACAAGCGTAAAAATTTTTTTAGGCATACAATTCTGCAACAGGAACAATACAATCTATGAAAATATTAGTGACAAACGACGACGGCTACCGCGCCCCGGGGATCCGGGCCCTGTTTAACGCATTAAAATCAGACCATGAGGTGACCCTGGCCGCCCCGGACAGGGAGAAAAGTGCCGTGGGCCATGGCATCACCCTGCACACACCCCTGAAACACCAGAAAGTGCGCCTGGGACACAGCGATGTTGTCCATGCAGTTACCGGCAACCCGGCCGACTGCGTCAAACTGGCCCTGTTTGATATCTGCGACCAGACACCGGATCTTGTGATTTCAGGGATCAATGCGGGGTCCAACACCGGGATAAACATCAACTACTCCGGTACCGTGGGCGCAGCCCGGGAAGCAGCCATTAACGGAATTCCAGCCATTGCCGTATCCATCCAGCATGGTGATGTCATGGACTTTCACGGCATGGCCGCCTATACAGCGTCCATTCTGGATAAAGCCATGGACCTGGATCTCCCCCCGGGGGTTTTCCTGAACATCAACGCACCAGCCATTTCCTTTGACCGGATTGCCGGCACAAAGGTAACGTCCCAGGCAGATAACAACCTGGCCTATGTGTTTGACCGCCGCCGGGATCCCAGGGACCGGACATATTACTGGTACGCCGGTATGACGCCGGAGGTGCCATGTAAAGGATCTGATAACAATGCACTGCTTAAAAATTTCATCTCCATCACACCGCTGCAGTGCAACATGACTGCTCATGCCGCCATGGATATAATTGCAAAGGCTGGATTCTAAATGACAATACCAGATAAAAACACGGTGCAGGCGTCGGCATTTCCAACGCCCGGGTTCCAAACATACAGGGTCACCACCATTGCCTTTGCCCATTTTATCCATGATCTTTACACAAGCTTTCTGGCCCCCCTGCTGCCCCTGATCATTGAAAAACTTTCCCTGACCCTGAGCCAGGCAGGTCTTTTATCCACGGTCATGCAGATCCCTTCCCTGGCCAATCCGTTCATCGGTCTGTTTGCCGACAATAAAGGGCTTGCCCGGTGGCTGGTGATCCTGGCCCCTACCCTGACGGCCATTCCCATGAGCGTCATCGGCATTGCCCCGTCCTATGATATGCTGCTGGTCCTGGTCTTTGTCGCCGGCATCTCCGTATCCCTTTTCCATGTTCCTGCCCCGGTGACTGTGGCAAGGTATTCAGGAAAATTCAAAGGCCGGGGCATGAGTTTTTTCATGACCGGCGGGGAGCTTGCCAGGACATTGGGACCCATCCTTGCCGTGGCTGCGGTATCTGTTCTGGGGCTGGCCCGTTTCCATTTTATCCTGGCCCTGGCCCTGGCCACCTCCGTGCTGTTGTTCATGACCCTGGAACCCACCCGGGAGCCGGTCAAAGCAAAACGGCGGGGATCTTTAACCCATGCCTACAAAGAAGTCCGCCATGTGCTCAATCCCCTGGCAGGAATCCTGTCGGCCCGGGCCATGATGCACGGCTCCATGGGCATGTTTTTAACGGTGTATGTGGAACAGGCCACAGGCTCTTTGTGGCTGGGGGGAACGGCCCTGACCCTGTATGAGGCCACAGGCGTTGCAGGCATCCTGTCCGCAGGCATCCTGTCCGACCGTTTAGGACGCAGACGGGTGCTGTTCTGGGCCCTGGCCGTCGCCCCTGTAACCATTTTGCTGTTTGCCACAACCACAGGTGTAATCCAGGTGGTTTCACTTCTGATTACAGGGTTCTCCGTATTATCAACCACCCCGGTGATGCTGGCCCTGGTCCAGGAGAATGCCAGGGAAAATCCCGCGGCTGCCAATGGTCTTTTTATGATGATCTCCTTTGCCGTAAGATCCCTGGCCGTTGTTGCGGCAGGGGCCATTGCAGACGCATTCGGCCTGAACATGATGTTTATCCTATCCGCCCTGGCAGGCTTCACGGCAATCCCCCTTCTGATTAAATTAAAAAAATGAGGTGCATATCATGTTAAAAACAAACAAGGATAAAGTGGTTGAAATGTTTCTGGCCTGCACCCCCGGCATGCCCCGGGCAGGCGCCGGCTGGAAAGTGGACCATCAGGGACATCCCTTTCTTCTGCCCGGCATCGGCGGCATCACCCTCAATGTCCAGGCCGGGGATCCGGCATTTGGCCTTGCCGGAGATCATATCGAACCCGGGGTTTCCTGCACGGCCAATATGGAAAAACCCAATGATTTTCCCAACAACACCCTGCAGCTTTTCTCCTGTGTGGGCAATGAGGCTAAAATCATTTCCGGGGAGGCCCGGGGAGAAACCGGCGTGGTCATCGGCCACCACGGCGGCTCCGAACATGTGATTGTGGAGTTCTCCCGGAAAACCAAGGAAAAGATGAGTTATGACGACAAAATCCTGATCCGGGCCAAGGGCCAGGGACTGGCCCTGACCGACTATCCCGGGATCAAACTGTTCAACCTGGATCCGGACCTGCTGGAAAAGATGAATATTGTTGAAACCGGGGCAGGGGTACTCCAGGTGCCGGTGACCACCATTGTACCTGCGCCCTGCATGGGATCAGGTGTCGGACGGGCCCATGTGGGGGCGGGGGACTATGATATTATGACATCAGATCCCGGAACCGTGAAAAAATACAATCTGGACAAGATCAGGTTCGGGGATTTTGTGGCCCTGATGGACCATGACAATTCCTATGGCAGGGCCTATGTCCAGGACGCGGTCACCATCGGCATTGTGGTGCACTCCGACTGCCTGCTGGCCGGCCATGGTCCGGGGGTCTCCACCCTTTTGACCTGTGCAGCCCCGCAGATTGAACCCAGAATTGACCCCGCTGCCAATATCGCCGATCTTCTGGGGATCGGCAGTGCAGCCCAGAATACGAATGACGGTTAAGCCCGTAATCCGCATATACCTGGTCTGGGGCCTGGGAACACTTGGATTCCAGTCCCTGGGCCGGATATTGCCTGAAACGGCCCGGGCCGGATTTGATTATGTTATCATTGCGGGCCTGATTGCCT